>JAFADT010000582.1 GCA_023424585.1 Pseudomonadota bacterium | reverse complement strand
CGGTGGACAACCAGAGGGGGAGCGGCCCGCCGCGCGGTGGCGCGGCTCGTTCCTGCTGCTGGTGCTCGTGCGCATCGTCCTCGCCGCCGCGAGCTCGTCCGAGGGCAGGCACCTGTCCGCGTCAGCGGACATCCCCCTGCGACCCGTGTCCCGTGGCGATCTCCTCCACTTCCTCACCAGCTTCATCTCCGGGCGCAGCGCAGGCGGGGGAGGACGTGATGGCGGGAATCCGGGCGCGCAGCTTGCTGCTCGGACTCATGGGGGGCCTGTGCTGCGCCGCTTCCCTCCAGCCATCACCGGAGGCTCCCGCCAGTCGCGCGGGAGCCTCCGAGCAGACGCCGTCGGTGCCTGCCCACTGACGGCCGGGCACAGCGGGCCCTCCACCCGCGCCCTCCACGTCGCGTTGTGACGCGGCCGCCGCGTCCCCAACCTCTTGTCTGGGATTGCGCCGGCACAGGAGGCGACCGTGGAGCGACGCACGAGGAGGCAACCGGCCTGGTGGGCCTGGGCGCTCGCGCTGTGGATGGCCATTCCCCTCCAGGCGCTGGCGGCGGACCCGCTGCCGTCCTGGAACGACGGCCCGGTGAAGCACTCCATCATCGACTTCGTCACCCGCGCCACCACCGAGGGCGGCCCCGGCTACATCCCCCCGGAGGAGCGCATCGCCACCTTCGACAACGACGGCACGCTCTGGCCGGAGCAGCCCGTCGTGCAGGGCGCCTTCCTGCTGGAGCAGGTCAAGGCCCGCGTGAAGGAGGACGCGTCGCTCGCGAAGCGTCAGCCCTTCAAGGCCGTGCTGGAGGGCGACCTGGCCCGGCTGTCCTCCATGGACGAGCCCCAGTTGATGGAGCTGGTCGCCGTCACCCACGCGGGCAAGACCCAGGAGGAGCTCGCCCGCGAGGCCCGCGCCTTCTTCCGGACCGCCCGCCACCCCAAGCTGGGCGTGCCGTACACGCAGCTCGCCTACGCGCCCATGCTGGAGCTGCTCCAGTACCTGCGCGCCAATGGCTTCCAGACGTGGATCTCCTCGGGCGGCGGCGCGGACTTCATGCGGGTCGTCTCCGAGGACACCTACGGCATCCCGCCCCAGCAGGTCATCGGCAGCGGCCTGAAGGAGGAGTTCGACGAGGGCGACGGCCACCCGGTGCTGCGGCGCGAGGCCCGCGTGGACCACGTCAACGACAAGGCCGGCAAGCCGGTGGGCATCGACCAGCACATCGGGCGGCGGCCGGTGTTCGCCGCGGGCAACGTCCGCTCGGGCGGCGACATCCAGATGCTCCAGTACACGCATGAGCAGCCGCGCCCCGGCTTCTCGCTGCTCATCCACCACGACGACGCCGCGCGCGAGTTCGCCTACGAAGAGAAGGACGGCGCGTCGCTGGAGGCCGCGCGCGAGGGCGGCTGGACGGTGGTCAGCATGCGGAACGACTGGAAGCGCATCTTCCCGGAGCGCCGTTGATGCACGTCCTCGAATCCCTCATCACCCTCATGGTCTCCACGTTCATCGTCGCGCTGGGCCTGTCGCAGGGCCTGTCGTGGCACCTGGAGGACCTGGGCCGGGGCGTGCGGCAGCCGGCCTTCGCCCGAGGGCTGGGGGTGTGCCTCGTCGGCGTGCCGCTGCTGGCCCTCATCGTGGTGAAGGTGCTGCCGGTCGCTCCCGTCGCGGCGGGCGTCATCGCGCTGATGGCGTTCTGCCCGGGGCTGCCCATGGCGCTCAACGTCGTGTCCCAGCAGAAGGGCAACCTGCCGCTGGCCCTGGCGCTGTCCGTCACCCTGTCGCTCGTCGCCATCGTGCTGATGCCGCTGTCGCTGCGGCTGCTGGAGCGGCTGTTCCCCATGGCCATCCAGTCGCCCCCGGAGGGGGTGCTCCTGGGGAAGGTCATCCTCCCGTTCCTCATCCCCTTCGCCCTGGGCATCGGGCTCCAGGGGGTGGCGCCCGGCTGGGCCCGCCGGCTGCGCACGCCGGTGAAGCTCTACTTCAACGTCGCCCTGGCCGTGGCCACGGTGACGATGATCGCCGCGAGCTTCCCGCTGCTGAAGCAGCTCCGCTTCTGGGCGTTCGCCGCGATGGGAGTGGTGACGCTGGGAGCCGCGGCCCTGGGGCACGTGGCGGGCCGGCCCCGGCCCGGGGACCGCACGGCGCTGGCCATCTCCGCCGCCTTCGGGAACCCCGCGTTCGCCTTCTGCCTGGGCGGCAGCACCTACCCCATGAAGGGCCTGCTGGGCGTCATGGGCACGTACCTGCTGCTCCGCACCCTGGCGCTGGTGCCGTATCAAATCTGGAACCAGCGACACCAGGCGTCCGAGCGCGGCGGCGGGCCTTCGCTGCCGTCGGGCAGGCGGGCCTCCGCGGGCACGTGAGCCCTTGCCTGTCGTGAAGCCGATGCGCGCAACGCACCCGGGTGGGTGATGCCACGACGCCCGGGCGCCTCCACCCTTCCTCGCGTCCAAGGCGCCGAGCACACGGGGGGAGGGCCATGAAGCGCACCGCGGCCACGGCCGCTCACGTCCTGGGTCGCTTCCTCCCGGGCGTCGAGCAGGCGCGGACCTATGAGCGACGGTGGCTGCGCGCGGACGTCCTGGCCGCGCTCACCGTGGGCGCGATGCTCATCCCCCAGGGGCTGGCCTACGCCCAGATTGTCGGCGTGCGCCCCGTGGCGGGGCTGTACGCGGGCGTCTTCGCGATGCTGGCGTATGCGCTGTTCGGCCCTTCACGCCACCTGCTGCTGGGGCCGGAGGCGGGCGCGGCCATCCTCACCGCGACGGCGCTGGCCCCGATGGTGGGCGACGGCGGGCCGGCGCGGCTGGCCTCCCTGGCCGCGCTCCTGGCGTTGATGGTGGGCGTCGTGAGCCTGCTGGGGGGGCTGTGCCGCGCGGGCGCGCTGGCGGACTTCCTGTCGCGGCCCATCCTCATCGGCTACGTCAACGGCGCGGCGCTCATCATCATCGGCAGCCAGCTGGCGCGGATGTTCGGGCTGGAGCGCAGGTCGAACGAGTTCGCGGGCCAGCTGCACGAGGTGGCGGCGAACCTGGGCCGCACGCACGTGCCCACGCTGGTGCTGGGGCTGAGCATCGTCGCGGCCCTGGTGGCCCTGCGCCGCTTCCTGCCGCGCTGGCCCGCGCCGCTGGTGATGGTGGCGCTCACCACGCTGGTGACGTGGCGCTTCCAGCTGGAGCACGGCGGCGTGAAGGTGGTGGGGGCCGTCGCGGCCTCGGCGCCCACCTTCGGCCTGCCGTCGCCGCGCTTCGAGGACGTGCGCGCGCTGCTGCCGGCGGCCTTCAGCCTCGCGCTGGTGAACTACGCCAGCTCCGTGCTCACGGGCCGCATCTACGCGGACCGCTTCGGCTACCGGCTGGACGCCCAACAGGAGTTCTTCGGACAGGCGGCGGCCAACCTGCTCACGGGCCTCACGCAGGGCTTCCCGGTGACGGGCAGTGACTCGCGCACGGCGGTCAACGCGTCCATGCGGGGACGCACGCAGCTCGTCGGCGTGGGCGCGGCCGGGGTGGTCCTGGTGTTCTCCCTGTTCCTCACGCCGCTCCTGTCGAAGCTGCCGCTGGTGACGCTGGGGGCCATCGTCATCGTCGCGGCGGTGTACCTGCTGGAGGTGAAGCCCCTCCTCCTGCTGTGGCGCGTGCGCCCGGTGGAGGCGGTGCTCGCGATGGTGACGACGCTGGGCGTGCTCTTCCTGGGCATCCTCCAGGGCATCCTCATCGCCGTGGCCCTGGCGCTGGTGGACCTCATCCGCCGCGCGGCGCACCCGCACGACGCCGTCCTGGGCGAGCGCGAGGGCGTGCCCGGCTGGCATGACGTGGAGGGCCACGCGGACGCGGAGACGGTGCCCGGGCTCGTCGTCTACCGCTTCGACGCGCCCCTCTTCTTCGCCAACGCCCGCTTCCTGCGCGAGCAGGTGCGCCGGCTGGTGGCGGAGCCGCGCCACCCGGTGCGCTGGTTCGTGCTGGATGCGTCCTCCGTGTTCGACCTGGACATCACCGCCGCGGAGAGCCTGGAGAAGGTGTGCCACGAGCTCGCGGAGCAGGACATCGTCTTCGCCGTGGCCCAGGCCCGCGCGCCGATGCGCCGGATGCTGTGGCGCTCGGGCTTGCAGGACCTGATGGGCCAGGAGCGGCTCTTCCCCACGGTGGGCGCGGCCGTGCGCGCCTACCTCGACGCGCGGGACGGCGCGTGGGCCTCCCGCGACGGCGAGCCCGTCCCCTCGCCCCAGGTGCACTGAAGCCATGACGCCCATCCCATCCAGGGGCCCGTGGGGCGTGGTGCTGGGCCTGCTCGTGTCCGCGACGGCGCTGGCGCAGGACGCGCACTACTCCACCCGGCAGTTCGGCAACCGGGCGTGGCTGTTGGGGGGCTCCTTCGTGGGCAACCCGAACGACATCAGCGCCACCTATTACAACCCCGGCGCGCTCGCGCTCCTGGGCGCGCCGGAGCTGGAGCTCACCGGCAGCGTGTTCGAGTACATGCGCCTGAACGTGAAGGACGGGCAGGGCCAGGGAAGGGGCCTGGCCGACTCCAACATCGACGTGCTGCCGTCGTTGATCGCCGGCTCGCTGCGCTTCGGGTTCCTGGGGAGGTCCCGGCTGGCCTACTCGCTGCTCACGCGCCAGGGCTTCGCCTACAGCCTCCAGGCGCGCGGCACGCGGATGGGCACGGACCTGGGCGGCGTGCAGGGCCTGGACACGCTGTCCACGGACGTGCGCCTGGACCAGTCCGTGACCGAGGTCTGGACGGGCCTCTCCTGGGCCACGCCCATCACGGAGCACCTGGGCCTGGGGTTGACTCCGTTCCTCGCGGTCCGGCATCACGAGCTGCGCTTCCAGACGCTCGCCGAGGGCTCCGGCGCCGCCGGCCAGCGGCTGCTGGCGACGCTGGGCCGCGACCTGGAGCTGGACCACATCCGCCTGTTGTTGAAGCTGGGCGCCAGCTACCAGCGCGGCCCCTGGGCCGTGGGGCTCGCCGTGACGACGCCGAGCCTGGCGGTGTGGGGCCGGGGCTCGGTGGGGTTCGAGCGCGCCGTCCAGTCCCAGGGCCTGGCCACGAACGCGCCCGCGCCCGTGTTCAACTTCCAGGAGGACCTGCCGGCGCACTTCCGCAGCTCCTGGTCCGCGGCGCTCGGGGTCAGCCGGAGCTTCGGTCCATCGACCACGGTGTACGCGTCCGCGGAGGGCTACGCGCCCGTCGGGTCCCTCACCCTGGTGGACACGGAGCCCATCGTGCCGCGCGACGCCACGGAGTCCATCAACGGCGACTACGCCTTCGCGCTCAAGGCGGTGCTGAACGGGGCGCTGGGCGTCGAGCAGAAGCTGGGGGAGCGGGTGCGGGTGTACCTGAGCGGGCACACGGACTTCAGCGCGCTGGAGCAGACGCCGGAGACGAACGCGCTGCTCGGGGGCTGGGACCTGTACCACGTCGCCTCGGGCGTCCACTTCACCCTGGGACGCTCGCGCTTCACGCTGGGCGGCAACCTGGCGTGGGGAGGCAAGCAGACCGAGCGGCTGTCGGAGAGCTTCCAGCAGCTGGGCCTGTCCGCGCCCATGCGCAGCCAGGACGTCCGCTACTTCCAGGCCACGCTGCTGGTGGGCGCCAGCTTCGCGTTCAAGGACGCGCGGGGCCCGGGTGGCTCCGGCGCGGACCCCGCTCCTGCCGCGGAGTCGCCATGACGCGAGAGCATGACGCCGCGATGGACGGGGAGGCGGCCTCCGCCTTCCTGCTGGACCTGGCGAAGGCGTTGCACCTGGCCTACCAGCCGTCGTTGCTGGTGGAGGAGCGCGTGCGCCGGGCGGCGAAGGCGTGGGGCCTGGACGTGGAGGTCTTCACGCTCCAGAGCCTGGCGATGACGGAGGTGGTGTCCCCGGAGCGCTCCCAGGTGGTCTTCGCGCGGCTGCCCTTCAACCCGCACTGGAACCTGGGCCGGGCCGCGGCGCTCCTGCGGCTGGCGGACGCCATCCCCGAGGGCCGCCTGCGCCTGCCCGAGGCCCGCGCGGAGCTGGACCGCATCGAGACCTCGCGCCCGCCCTATCCGGAGTGGCTCGTGTTCGTGGCCTACGGCGTGTATGGCGCGGCGGTGGCGGCGCGGGTGGGCGGGGCGTGGCGGGAGATGCTCGCGGCGTTCTTCGTGGGCGTCGTCGCGGGCCTCGTCCACTTCGGCACGCTGCGCTCGCAGCGGGTGGACTTGCAGAAGAGCTTCCTGGCCGCGTTCCTGGGGTCGCTGGTGGCGCTCGGGTTGACGTTCGTCCTGCCGCCGTTCAACGCGGTGCGGGCGCTGTTCGGCGGGGTGACGCTGCTGGTGCCCGCGATGGTGGTGACGCTGGGCTCGCTGGAACTGGCCACGGAGTCGGTGGAGGCGGGGGTGCCCCGGTTGATGTATGGCCTGCTGCGCTTCCTGATGCTGGGCGCGGGCATCGCGGCGGCGGGGACGCTGTGGAGCCTCTTCTGGCCGCTGCCGCCGCACGCGGCGCCGCACGCGTTGCCGCCGCTGCTGACGCTCCTCCTGGTGGCGGTGGGGGGCGTGGCGCTGTCGGTGTGCATGGCGGGGCGGCCGCGCGACGTGGGCTGGATCGTCGGCGGGGTGCTGCTCGCCTACGAGACGCAGACGGTGGCGAAGGCGCTGCTGGGGGACCGGGGCAGCCCGCTGGTGGCGGCGTTCGTGCTGGGCGTGGC
>JAFADT010000511.1 GCA_023424585.1 Pseudomonadota bacterium | reverse complement strand
ACGCAGAGCAGCAGCGTCACGCCCCCCACCACCCAGGCCCACCCATCGCGCCGGCCCTCGTAGCGCTGACGCAGCGCCTCCAGGTAGTTCACGTCCGGGCGCGCCGCGCAGGCCCGGCAGTACAGCCGCGCGCCCAGGCCCGCCACGGACGTGGCGCAGTCCGCGCAGATGAAGCTCCCGCAGCGGGAGCACGTGCCACCCGCGGGCAGGTCCGGGTGGACCGCGCACCGGCCCCGCGGGGGGAGGGGCTCCTCCAGGCTCATGGCCGCAGTGTCGCACGGCGAGCAACACCCGGCACCCGGACCTCTCCCGGGCGCCTTCCGGCTTACAGGCCCCGAGGCGCGTGCTAAGCGCGCGAGACACCGTCCTGAACCGTGGAGGAACCTTGTCCCGATTGAAGGCCCTCGCCGCCGCGGCCCTGTTCGTGGGGCTTCCGGCGCTCGCGCAGACCCCCGAGGCGAAGCCGCTGGAGCCCGGCCGCGAAAACCTGGCCATCCCGTATGAAAAGTACACGCTGCCCAACGGCCTGGAGGTCATCCTCTCCGTGGACCGCAAGCTGCCGGTGGTGGCCGTCAACGTCTGGTACCACGTGGGCGCCTACGACGAGCAGCCGGGCCGCACCGGCTTCGCGCACCTCTTCGAGCACATGATGTTCCAGGGCTCCAAGCACGTGCCGGACGACGTGCACATCGGCATGCTGGAGCAGGCCGGCGCCACGGACCTGAACGGCACCACCAGCTACGACCGCACCAACTACTACGAGACCGTGCCCAGCAACCTGCTGGAGACGGCGCTGTGGTTGGAGAGCGACCGCATGGGCTTCCTCCTGGACGCGCTCACGCAGAAGAAGCTCGACACGCAGAAGGAGGTCGTGAAGAACGAGCGCCGCCAGAGCGTGGAGACCGCCCCCTACGGCGAGGCGCAGGAGAAGGCGTGGCAGGCGCTGTTCCCGCCTCCGCACCCGTACTCCGGCAACGTGATTGGCTCCATGAAGGACCTGGACGCGGCCACGGTGGATGACGTGAAGGCGTTCTTCCGCAAGTGGTACGCGCCCTCCAACGCGACGCTCGCCATCGTGGGCGACTTCGACCCCGCGAAGGCCAAGGCGCTGGTGGAGAAGTACTTCGGCACGCTGCCCTCCGGCCCCAAGCCGCAGCGCCCGGACGTGAAGCCCGTGCGGGTGACGCGCGAGACGGTCATCCGCCACGACGAGAAGGTGGCCACGCTGCCCCTGCTCACCCTGTCGTGGCTCACCGCCCCGTACCTGAAGCCCGGGGACGCGACGGCGGACGTGCTCGCCAGCGCGCTGTCCACGGGCCGCGCGAGCCGCCTGTACCGCCGCCTGGTGCTGGACAAGCAGCTGGCGCAGAGCGTGACGGCCTCGCAGCAGAGCCAGGGCGCGCAGTCCGTCTTCTCCATCGAGGCGGTGGCCCGGCCCGGCGTCACCACGGACACGCTGAAGAAGGAGATCGACGCGGTGCTGGACGAGGTCCGCAAGAACGGCGTCACGCAGGAGGAGATCGCCCGCATGCGCACCCGCTATGACACGTACCAGCTGGCGGGCCTGCAGACCGTGGGCGGCCTCGGCAGCAAGTCCGACAAGCTCCAGAGCTACAACCAATACGTGGGCGAGCCCAGCTACATCGCGCAGGACCTGGCGCGCTACCAGGACATCACCCCCGACGCGGTGAAGCAGTTCGCCAACGACGTGCTGCGCCCCGACGCGCGCGTCGTCCTCCACGCGGTGCCGTCCGCCGGCCAGGCCGCGCCGTCTTCCGCCCCGGGCAAGGAGGCCCGTTAAGCCATGCACCGCCGAATCCTCACTGCCCTCCTCACGCTGTCCGTCGCCGGCTGCGCCACCACGAAGCCCGCGGAGGCGCCGCCTGAAGCGGCCCCGGCCACGCCGCCGCAAACCCAGACACCGGCGCAGGATCCGGAGGCGTTCCGCGACCGCCCGCCCACGCCCGGCAAGCCGCCAGAGCTGGTGCTGCCCACCTTCGAGCAGGCGAAGCTGGACAACGGCCTCACCGTCATCGTCAGCACGCGCAAGGAGCTGCCGCTGGTGCTCGCGGGCATCTCCTTCTCCGCGGGCGTGTCCCAGGAGCCCGCCGCGAAGCTGGGCGTCGCGGACCTGGCCTACCGCATGCTGCTGGAAGGCGCGGGCAAGCGCGACACGGTGGCGCTGGACAACGCCTTCGCGGACCTGGGCGTGTCGCCCATGATGACCGTGGATCCCGACGGCGCCTTCGTGGGCGCGCGCGTGCTCACCACCAACGTGGACGCGGCGATGGGCCTGCTGGCGGACGTCGTGCTGCGGCCCACCTTCGACGCCAAGGCCTTCGAGCGGCGCAAGAAGCAGCAGCTGGGTGAGCTGGTGCGCCGCATGGGCGACCCGAACTTCCTCGCGCAGCAGGCCTACTACCAGGCCGTGTTCGGCCCGAACCACCCCTACGGCCACACGTCCGGCGGCACGCCGAAGACGGTGGAGGCGCTCACGCTGGCGGACGCGAAGAACTTCTACGTGAAGAACACCGGCCCTCGCGCCGCGGCGCTCATCATGACCGGCGACGTGACGCTCCAGCAGGCGGTGGAGTGGGGGAAGAAGTACTTCGGCGGGTGGAAGGGCGGGGCCGTGGCGCCCAAGCCGCCGCCGGCGCCGCCCGCGCCCCCGCGCCAGCAGGTGTACGTGGTGCCCAAGCCGGGCCTGGAGCAGACGGTGGTGCTGGTGGGCCGGCCCGGCCTCGCCGCGGGCCACCCGGACGAGTACCCGCTGGAGCTGGCGACCACGGTGTTCGGCGGCTTCTTCGGCAGCCGGCTCAACATGAACATCCGCGAGGACAAGGGCTACAGCTACGGCGCCAACGCGCACCTGGGCACGCGCCTGGGCGTGGGGCCGCTCACCGCGTACGCGGCCGTGCGGCGGGACGTGACGGGCCCGGCGCTCAACGAGTTCATCCAGGAGCTGGCCGGCATCAAGTCCAACCCCATCACGGAGAAGGAGCTGGCCGCCGCGCGGGAGGGCCTCATCCGCGCGTTCCCAGGCGGCTTCGAGACGATGGAGGGCCTGGGCCTCAGCGCCTCGCAGCTCTTCACCCAGCACCGCCCCATGGACGAGTTCAAGCGCACCGTGGAGGGCCTGGAGAGCGCCAGCGCCGCGGAGGTGCAGCGCGTGGCCGAGTCCTACCTGGACCCGGCCCACATGCAGGTGGTGCTCGTGGGCGACCCGCTGGTCATCCAGGAGCAGGTGACGCCGCTCAACCTGGGCAAGCTCACGCTGGTGGAGACGCCGGCGTCGGGGGCCCCCGCGTCCAAGTAGCCGGGCGAGTCCCCTCGAAGCGCTGAAGCCGGGGTCCCGACGGACGTGTCGGGGCCCCGGCTTCCTTCATTCCCGGGTGGGCTCGTTCTCTTCCTCCTGGCGGGCCTCGGCCCTGAGGCGGCCGCGCACCTCGCGCTCCTCGTCGTCGATGTCGTCCATGACGCTCTGGGGGTTGTTGCGGGGGCCGCCGACGGGGCCGTCACTGTCGAGGGCGAACTTCTGCTCCTCGGTGGAGTGCTTGGCGTCGTCCGCGTACAGGGGCTTGGTGTCGTCCGCCTCCAGCCCCCCCTCCACGCGGTCCTTGGCGAAGCCGGGCTTGTGGGCGGTGTCGCTCTTCTTGCGGGTGGCCATGGGTTGCTCCTGAAGGGGTGGGACAGCTCACACCCGTTCAATGTCGGCAGCCGGGGGCGCATGCACCACGGTGGGGACCGTGGAGCGGGGGGTGGGTCGCCCGCCCCCTGACCTGGGGGCGCGGAAGCGGCTAGGATGGGGACTCCATGGTCGGACGCAGCGGGGACAGCCGGCGGCACGAGGGGACGACGTCCTCCGTGGGCGCGCGCGTCCGGCCCTTCCTGACCGAGACTCGCACTCGCACCGGCCTGACTCCTCGCGGAGCGCGGACCGCCTGACTTCCGAAGCGGACCTCCCACCGGTCCCCCTTCCGAACCCGGCCCCGCGCTCCCCCCGAGTGCGGGGCTTTTTCGTTGCCCCACCGCCGTCAGTCGCCACCCCCGAGGACCCGCATGACGCCGCTTCCGATGAGCCCCCGCCGCCCCCGAGTCCCGCCGCTCCGGAAGGAGGCCGTGTCATGCGCGTGATGAAGTTCGGCGGCACCAGCGTGGGGGACGCGGCGCGGATGCGCGGCGTGGTGGCGCTGGTGGAGGCGGCGCGCGAGGCCGAGCGGGTGATGGTGGTGGCGTCCGCCGTGTCGGGCATCACCAACCTGCTGGTGGAGGCGGCGAGGGTGGCCGAGGAGGGCGGGGCCGTGCAGGAGGCCTGCGCCCGGTTCGATGCCACGCACTCCGCCATCGCGAAGGTGCTGAGCGCGGACCTGAGGCCCGCGCAGACGCGGCCGCTCGCGGAGGGCCTGGTGGCGCTGGGGGTCGAGCTGCGCGGGCTGCTCCAGGGCGTGGGGCTCCTGCGCGAGTGCTCGCCGTCGGTGCTGGCGCACCTGTCGGGGCTGGGGGAGCGGGCGTCGTGCCTGCTGCTCGCGGCGCTGCTGGAGGCGCGGGGGCTGGCGCCCGTGAGCGTGGACCCGAGGCAGGTGCTGGTGTGCTCGGGGGACCCGCTCCAGGCGACGCCCCGGGCGGAGGAGATCCGCGCGCGGTTCGCGCCGCTGCGCGAAGGCGGGCCGGGGCTGATGTTGATGCCGGGCTTCTTCGGCGGCGACGCGCGCGGCAAGACGCTGTCGCTGGGGCGGGGTGGGTCGGACTACTCGGCGGCGCTGGCGGCGGCGGCGCTGGACGCGCGGCTGCTGGAGATCTGGACGGACGTGGACGGCATCTTCAGCGCGGATCCGCGGCTGGTGCCGGAGGCGTTCGCGCTGGAGGAGGTGAGCTTCGAGGAGGCGATGGAGCTGGCCTACTTCGGCGCGAAGGTGCTGCATCCGAAGACGATTGCCCCCGCGCGCGAGCGGGGCATCCCGGTGCGGGTGTGCAACAGCTTCCGGCCGGAGCACCCGGGCACGCGGGTGACGGCCACGGCGGCGGCGTCGCGGCACCCGGTGCGGGGGTTGTCGTTCCTGCCGGACATCGCGCTCATCAACATCGCGGGCGCGGGGTTGAAGGGCGTGCCGGGCACGGCCGCGCGCGTCTTCGAGGCGATGGCGCTGGCCTCCATCTCCGTGGTGCTGATCACGCAGGGCTCCAGCGAGGCGTCCATCAGCTTCTGCGTGGGGGAGGCGGACGCCGCGCGGGCGGTGCTGGCGCTGGAGGACGCGTTCGAGGTGGAGCGCGAGGCGGGGAAGGTGGACCCCATCGAGCACCAGCCGGGGCTCGCGATCCTGAGCATCGTGGGAGACGGGATGCGGCACCGGGTGGGCGTGGCGGGGACGTTCTTCAGCGCGCTGGCGGACGTGGATTGCAGCATCGCGGCCATCGCGCAGGGCTCCAGCGAGCGGAGCATCTCCGCGGTGATCTCACGCGAGGACGGGCCGCGCGCGATGGCGCACGTGCACCGCAAGGCCTTCGGCACCACGGAGGTGGTGGAGCTGCTGGTGGCGGGCGTGGGCACGGTGGGGGGGGAGCTGCTGCGGCAGATCCACCAGCAGGCGCCGAAGCTGCGGGCGCACGGGCTGGACTTGCGCGTGTGCGCCATCGCCAACAGCAGACACAGCCTGGTGGCGCCGGAGGGCGTGGCGCTGGACGGCTGGAAGGCGAAGCTGGAGGCGAGCGGGTCCGGCTTCACGCTGGACACGTTCCGCGCGTGGGCGAAGGCGCGGCGGCCGGGCCGGCCCATCTTCGTGGACTGCACGAGCAGCGAGGACGTGGCGCTGGGCTACCCCGCGCTGATGGCGTCCGGGCTGCACGTGGTGACGGCGAACAAGAAGGCCAACGCGGGCCGGCAGGAGCACTGGAGGGCGCTGCGGGAGACGGCGGCGAGGCACCAGCGGAGGTTCCTCTACGAGACGAACGTGGGGGCGGGGCTGCCCATCATCGACACGCTGAAGAACCTGCTGCGCACGGGCGACACGGTGCACCGGGTGGAGGGCATCCTGTCGGGGTCGCTGTCGTTCATCCTGGGGCTGACGGAGGCGGGCGTGCCGCTGTCGAAGGCGGTGGGCACGGCGATGGAGAAGGGCTTCACGGAGCCCGACCCGCGCGACGACCTGGAGGGCACGGACGTGGCGCGCAAGGTGCTCATCCTCGCGCGCGAGCTGGGGCGCTCGCTGGAGCTGGAGGAGGTGGCGCTGGCGTCGCTGCTGCCGGAGGAGTTCGACGCGCGGGGCCCGCTGCCGGACTTCCTGGCGCGGCTGCCGCAGGCGGATGAGGTCTTCCAGCAGCGGGTGGACGCGCACCGCAAGGAAGGCAAGGTGCTGCGCTACGTGGGCAGCGTGGGGCCGGAGGGCGTGCGCGTGGGCCTGGTGCCGGTGCCGCTCGAGCACCCGCTGGCGGCGGTGAAGGGCGGCGAGAACGCGCTCAGCTTCCTGTCGGAGCGCTACAGCCCCACGCCGCTGGTGATCCGGGGCTACGGCGCGGGCGCGGCGGTGACGGCCGCGGGCGTGCTCGCGGATGTGCTGCGCCTGGTGGAGGGGCCGCTGCCCTGAGCGCCGGGGTCAGGCGCTCCCTTCATGAGGAAGCGCCTGACGTCCCAGGGACGCGGTGGGGAAGGGAGGTGGCTCCACCACCACCTCCATCGGCAGGTTCTCCTTCTCCGCGATCCACTTCACCCACAGCTTCGGACGCGCGGGCGTGTCGTGGGGCTTCGGCCGCTCCAGCCGGATGGACAGCCAGTTGCGGTCGCGCAGGTACAGCTCCTTGCCCACCGGCAACAGCTCCGTCTGGAGGAACCCCGGCAGGTCCTCGCGCGAGTCCTCCGACAGCGCCAGCATCCCCTTGAACGCGAGCCACCCCGGCGGTGGATGCACGATGGGCGACGACGTCGCCTGCTCGATGAACACCTCCCCCACCGTGCCGAGCGCGGGCACCAGGTGGTCCGGATTGCGGGAGCGCACGCGCGCCCTCGCGCCCACGTGCACGTCCCCCGACAACACCGTCACCGCGCAGGAGGACCTCTTCGCCAGCGAGAACAGGTTCATCAACAACCGCGTGCGCTCGCCCCGGTGCACCGCCGACTCCCACTGGTCCAGCAGGTCGTCGCGCAGGCCCATGCTCCCCCCGCTCATCCGCTCCATCGCCGGACCGAAGCGCAGGTGCACCAACGGCACGGATGACACCACCAACACGTGCCGGGCCTTCTTGCCGTTCTCCGACCGCTGGCGGTGCTCCTCGCGCCACGCGTCGAACGCGTCCCACTGCGACCGGCTCATCACCGTGAACTCGGTCTGGGGGTGCGCGCCCTCGGGCTCCAGCACCCGGCTGGTCCGGCCGCTCCGCAAGTCCAGCAGCACCACGTCCAGGTCGCAGTCCGCCGTGGAGAAGCAGCACGTCTGGAAGTAGTGCTGCACGGGCTCCACCACGCCCCGGTCGTCCGGCTCGCGCGCCTGCGCCGGCTGCTCCAGCCCGCCCCGCTGGAAGGCCTCGAACGCCCGCGCCGCCGCGCTGTAGAGGGCCCGGTACCAGGGCGCCTGCTGAAGCTCCTCGTGCGAACCCCACCCGTCGAAGATGTCGTGGTCGTCCCACATGAACAGGCCCGGCACCCGCCGCAGCACCGGCGCGATGCCCTGGCTCCCGCCCCACCGCTCCCGGTAGAGCCAGACGTACTCCGCGAACAGCCGCTCCCCCAGCCCCTCCGGCACCGCCAGCCTCAGCCGCTCCGAGCGGGGCAGCTTCATGAACGCGTTCAACACCTCCAGCGTGTTGTGCAACGAGTCCGCGTAGAGCTGGTCCCCGCCGCCAATGAGCAGTTGGAAGCCCGGCGTCTTCGCCGGGTCCACCGGGTCCTGCTGGTGCTGTTGCAGCATCCGCTCCCACAGCGCGAAGGGCTGCGCCAGGTTGCTCCAATCACTCGCGCGGCTGGCGCCGTTGCAGGAGAAGAACGCGATGTTCGGCGACACGCCCCGCGCCGGGACGACGACGTCGGACACCACCAGCGGCTCCGGCGGGACGACCTTCGAGGACCACGGCCGCTCATCGCGCGGCGGCGGGCGCTCGAAGGTCACCGGCGCCCCGGGCTGCGCCGGCGATTCGAAGTGATAGGACAGCCGCTGCGCCACGTCCGTGCGCGGCAGGACGACCTCCCAGCGCCACACCACGCCCCGGGTGTCCCTGGGCAGCGCGGTGAGGTCCGCGGCGGGCTTCACCTCGTCGAAGGCGGCGACCTGTCTGCCTTTCGCGTCCCGGAAGCACAGCCTCAACGCCGGGGGCTCCTTCGCCGACGCGCTGTCCAGGAACACGTTGACGAAGAAGCTCCACACGTCGTGGGACTTCGGGTCGGGCGTGGCCTGAGCCCGGGCGTACAGAATGGGTCCCAGCAAGAGCTTCATGGGCAAAGCCTTGCATGCGGGAGGCTATTTCGAAACCTTGCGCAGGAAGTCCAGCAGCGCCGCGTGCCACTTCTCCGGCGCCTCGAAGTGGGGGATGTGGCCCACGCCTGGAATCTCCACCAGCGTGGCGCCCGGGATGGCCGCGGCGGTCCTCTTCCCCAGCGCCGGGTACTGCCCCAGCTTCGGCAGGAGCGCGGGCGGCACGCTGCCCTTGCCCACCACCGTGCGGTCCTCCTGACCCATGACCAGCAGCGTGGGCACCTTCACCCGCGGGAACTCGTGCACCACCGGCTGCTCGTAGATCATCGTCTGCGTGGCGGCGGACACCCAGGCCAGGCGCGGGTATTCGCCGCTGAGCGTCTGGCGGTAGAGGACCTGGACGTATTCGTCGTACTCGGGCTTCCACTTCACGTAGTAGCCGCGCTGGTACTTGCGCAGCCCCTCCTCCGTGGCCCTCAGGTTCTCCTGGTAGAGGTCCTCGGTGGATTTCCAGGGGACGGACTCGCGGTAGTCCTCCAGGCCGATGGGGTTCTCCAGCACCAGCTGCGTCGTCACCTCCGGGTACATCAGCGCGAAGCGCGTCGCGAGCATGCCGCCCATGCTGTGGCCCACCACCGCGGCCTGCTTCACGCCCAGTTCCTCCAGCACCTGCCTCGTCAGCGACGCCAGCGTGTGGAAGCTGTACGCGATGGCCGGCTTGGACGACTTGCCGAAGCCGAGCTGATCCGGCACCACGACGCGGTAGCCCGCGCCGGTGAGGACGCGAATCGTGTCCTTCCAGTACGCGCCGAAGAAGTTCTTGCCGTGCAGCAGCACCACGGTGCGCCCGTTGGCGTTGCCCGTGGGCTTCACGTCCATGTACGCCATGCGCAGGTCCTGGCCCTCCAGCCTGACGGACAGGAACCGCACGGGCGCGGGGTAGGGGTAGCCCTCCAGGCCCAGGCCCAGCGCCTCCGGGGCGCGCTTGGGCTCCTGCGCGTTGGCGGCGGGCGCGGAGAGCAGCAGGGCGGACAGGAGCAGGGCGGGGACGCGGACGGACGACATCAGGGCTCCTTCGGGGACGGGACGCGAGGGAACGGCAGTCTGGCCGCGACATTCCCCCGCGTCCCGGCTTTCAGAAGGCCCCGCCCTCCCGAAGGTTGATTCCGTACTCCAGGGAGCCCTTGAGGCAGAGCAGCATGTGCCTCCAGCCGCCCGCGTTGCCGTAGGACGCCTGGAGGCCCTTCTCGTCCGGCTTCCATCCGGACTCGCTGATCTTCACCATCGTGTTGCTTGCGTCCAACGGCACGAAGCGCATCTCCACGCGCGTGTTGTCGCCGTCGTCCGCGGGCCACTCGAAAAGGTGCTGGAGAAGGCGGAGCTGGTGCTGTCGCGCAAGGAGGGGCGGACGCGGTGGAACCCCCTCAACGCCGCGCCCATCCAGCACATCCACTCGCGGTGGATCAGCTCCTACGCCACGAACGCGGTGAGGCTGCTGACGAGGCTGAAGCGGGACCTGGAGGGGGACTGACCGCGCGTCAGTGCGCGCTGTCGGAGAACGGCCGCACCTCGGCCTGGGCCAGGGGCTCGTTCTCGAAGCGGGCGGGCTTGAGCAGGCGCGCGGTCAGCACCAGCGCGAGGAAGATGGCCGCGGAGCCGATGGTGACGAAGCGCAGGTGGAAGCGGTCCGCCAGCGCGCCCTGGAACCAGACGCCCAGCGAATAGCCCGCGCCCAGCACCATGCTGTAGAGGCTGCTCATGCGGGCCTGGAGCTCGCGCGGCACGCGGTTCTGGCAGGCCGCGCTCAGGCTGCTCATCAGGAGGAGGTAGTTGGCGCCGAGGAAGAAGATGAACACCGCCGCCACCTGGAGCGTGGGCGCCAGCCAGTACACGCCCGCCAGCACCGCGATGGTCGTGGCCGCGTAGCCGCGCAGCTTGCGCTGCCCGAAGAGCTCCGCGAGCGTGCCCACGCACAGCGCCGCCGTCACCGCGCCCGCGCCCTGGCACGTCACCAGCAGCGACGTGGCCGCCGCGCCCTGGCCCAGCTCGCGGATGGCGAACACCGGCACCAGGCCGATGAAGGGCGCCACCAGCGCGGCCACGAAGAAGGTGCCCACCAGCACCAGGGAGATGTCCTCGTCGTCGCGCGCCACGGTGATGCCGCGGCGGATGCCGTCCCAGAGCGGCTCGCGCTTCGCGGACGGGTCCCGCGCGGGCGGCACCACGCGCCACAGCGCGACGAGCACCGCGAAGAAGGACAGCGTGTTGGCGAGCAGCGCCCACGCGGGCCCGCCCGCCTGCAACACCACCGCGGCCAGCGTGGGGCCCAGGATGCGGCCCAGGTTGAACTGCGCGGAGTTGAGGCTGGTGGACAGGTGCAGCTCCCGCGGCGGCACCAGCTCCGCCAGCAGCGCGGAGAAGGCCGGAGCGGTGAGCGTGCTCACGCACCCGTTGAGGAACGAGATGACGCCGATGACGGGCACCGACAGCTGCCCTCGGAACGCCAGCACCGTCAGCACGGCCGCGAGCACCGCCTGGAGCAGGCTGCCCAGCCCCGCGTAGGCGCGCCGGTCGAAGCGGTCCGCCAGCGCGCCGCCCACCGGCGCCAGCACCACCGCGGGCAGGAACGCCAGCGCGACGATGCCGCCCGTCCACTCCGCCTTGCCGGTGGTCTGCGTGACGTAGACGCCCATCGCCACCGTCTCCATCCAGGTGCCGATGTTGGAGATGAGCGCGCCCAGCCACACGGAGAAGTAGCCGGGGTATTCGAACGGGCGCAGCGAAGTCAGTCGTGGAAGTCGGTGGGCGGGCACGGCGGAGTTCTGTCTTAACGCACGCCCCCCGCGCGCGCGTTGCACGGCGCGGCACCCTTGGTGGCGCAATGAAGCGCACGGCAGCCCAGGCAGCAGCCCGGCTTCACCGAAGCGCGCATTCCCTGACGGTGACGCGCGATGCGTGACCTGCAAGACACCCACGGAGGTGCTCGTTCCGTGGGTGCGGGTGCGGCGCTGTCGTGAAGGGGCGGCGCTACGGCGCGGTGTTGGTGGCCGTGGCGGGCGACTTGCGCGGAGTGACGCGGCCGTCGTCGGCGATGCGGGCGCCCGTGTCGGGGAAGTCCTCGGTGGTGAGCTTGCGCACCAGCGAGACGACGCTCGCGGCGGGGTCCGGCTGGGTGATGCCCTCGCCCACCTGCTTCGTGGGGAGGATGCGGCCGTTGGAGAAGCGGCCCTGGGCGTCCAGCTCGACCTCCAGGATCATGCCCAGGCCCTGCGGCCCCTTGAGGTTGAAGCGGCCGTAGGTGGCGAAGTTGCCCATGGAGTAGGCGATGAGGCGGCCCTGGTAGAACTCCATGGCGCGCGCGACGTGCGGGCCGTGGCCGAGCACCAGGTGCGCGCCCGCGTCCACCACCGCGTGGGTGAAGGCGCGCAGGTCGCCGCGGTCCTCGCCGAAGAACAGCTCCCTGCCGGGTGGGACGTGCAGGGCCTTGCCGCCCTCGGCGCCGCCGTGGAACGACACGATGACGATGTCGTGCGTGGCGGCGGTCTGCTTCACCAGCGCGGTGGCGGTGGGCAGGTTGTTGAGGTGGTTGCAGCCCGCGGACGTGTGGAAGGCGACGAGGCCGATCTTCAAGCCGTTGCGCTCCACGGTGGCCACGCTGCCCGGCGGGCCGCTCCAGGCGATGCCCAGCGCGTCCAGGGTGGCCTCGGTGGCGCGGCGGCACTCCTCGCCGAAGTCGCCGGAGTGGTTGTTCGCGGTGGAGACCACGTCCACGCCGGCCTGCTTCAGGTACTCGCCGAAGGACGTGGGGGAGCGGAACGCGTAGCAGTTCGCGGGCGAGCGGCACTTGGTGGTGCGGCCGGTGTCGCAGAGCGGCCCTTCCAGGTTCACGAAGGTGAGGTCCGCGTCCTCCAGCAGCGGGCGCACGGCCGCGATGACGCTGCCGCCGCCCTCGGGGGGCAGGTAGCCCTCCGGCACGGTGGTGCCGAGCATCAGGTCACCGGCGGCGCGGATGCGCAGCTTCGCGCCCGGCGGTGGGGGAGGGCGGGGCGCGCTGTCCACGGGCTGCGCGAGCCTCGCCTGGAGCGCGACCTGGTTGCGGGCCTGCGCGAGCGCGCCCTCCAGGTCCGGCTGGTTGGGATTGAGCGCGCGCACCTGCGTCCACTGCGCGAGCGAGTCCGCCCAGCGGCCTTCCACGGAGTAGGCCCAGCCCAGCTCCCAGCGGCAGTCGGTGCGGGACGGCGCGGCCTGCACGCACGCGGCCAGCTCCGCGATGGCGGTGCGCGAGTCCCTGGACTTGAGGGCCTCCACGCCCCGGGCGTAGTGCTCGTCCGGCTGACCCACGGCGATCGCCGGAGCGGTGCCGGGCTTGCCGTGCATCGCGATGGCGGCGGCGCGCAGGGCTCCGATGCTGGCCTCCACGGCGATGCGGCCGGCCTCGGAGAGGGCTGCCGTCTGGCTTTGCGCCGGAGCGGGCGCGGCGCCCGTGGCGGGCACCGTATTCGTCGCGGGCGATGCGGCACCCGTGGCAGGCGCCGCGTCCGTCGCGGGCGATGCGGCCTGGGCCAGCCCCGCGGGCATCCGCATCGAGACAACCGCAGCGGAGTCGCTGAAGGGCGTGCCATCCACGAAGGTCACACCGGCGGACGCACCCTGGGACGCGAAGCTCGCGGGCTTCACGACGCCCGTGGTGCTCGCGAGCGCGGAACGGTCCCGCGTGGCGGCCGTCACGGACGCGAGCCCCGCCGCTTCCAATTGCCGCGTCCCCTGCGAGCTGCCCATGGCCCCCCGCACTGACGCGAGCCCCGCCGCTTCGAGCCGCCCGGCGCTCGCGTCCCGGATGACGGAGCGCACGGAGGCCAGCCCCGCCTCGGTGAGGCGCGCGGCGCTGGAGGACTCGGCTGTGGAGAAGTTGGGGACGGACGCGGCGGGCGCGGCGAGCGCCAGCATCAGCAGGACGGACGGGGGGGCCATGGCCCGCGCATCTTACGGGATGAAGCGGGGGCAGGGGCGCTCCCCACGGGCCCGGCTCGACAGCAGCCGGGCAGGCAACACCCCCACCTCCCTCGAAGGCCCCCGCTACCCGAGCGCGTCGAGCAGCACCGAGCCCCGGCGCTGACGCGGCAGCAGCCGGAGGTGCCTCAGCTCCCGGCGCTTCACCCGCCGCTCCAGCGCGCTGTGCAGCGACAGCCGCCCCGGCCCGCGCATCAGCGTCCCGAGCGCGATGGCGATGAGCGCCACGTTGAACTCATAGCCCCCCTTGGTGACGTCGAAGCCGTTCTTCCCATGCACCTTCGCGATGGCCACCGCCTGCGTGACGATGACCCCCAGCGCCGTGAGGCGCGTCGCGATGCCCAGGATGGAGCTCACCCCGGCCGCCAGCTCCGTGATGCCCGTGGCCAGCACCCACGGGCGGCCCGGCTTGATGCCCATCTGCTCGAACATGCCCGCGTGCTGCTCGGTGCCCTCCTTCTTCAGCTTCGCCATGCCGTGCTTGATCATCGTCGCGCCCAGCGACAGGCGCGGGGGCAGCAGCGCGGCCGACTTCAGCAGCGACGGTTGTTCGCTCAACAGCGTCACGTTCATGGGGCTCTCCTCGTCGGGACGCGGACGTCCGGTGGATGAAGTGCCCCTTACGTTGTGATGCGCCCGCCGCTCCGGCCCCGACGCTCGCAGGGCCCCACGCTCGGCGGGCGACCGCTCAACCCCCGCTCCGCTCCGCCAGCGGCACGTCCATCAGCGCCGCCACCTCCGCGCTGTACCCGCC
>JAFADT010000499.1 GCA_023424585.1 Pseudomonadota bacterium | reverse complement strand
TCACAGATTTCGTAATCCGTGAACCTGGGACTCACCCTGGAGCGCGCGGGCTGCGAGGCGCGGCGGGCGCCCAGCGACGCCACGCCCACCGGGACACCTCGCCGGGCGGGCCCGGGACAAGGACGCGAGCCCAGCGCCTGCCGCCTGGGCTTCGGTAGAAACCGCGCGGGAGCGACACGCCCGCTGGGCACCGGGCACCGGGCACGGCAGGTCCTCGCGCTCACGGGGGCAGGTACAGGAGGTCATTCCGCCTCCAGCCTACGCTCCACCCAGGCCAGGGCGGCATGGAGCACGAGCCCGGCGACGTCCGCGCACAGGGCAGCCTCCAGCCGATTGTCCAGCAGCAGCAAGTTGCCCCAGCCCATGAGGCCCAGCGCGGCGAGCTCCCCGGCACGAACCAGCGTGAGCAGCTTCAGGAGGCGCACGCGCGCCTTCATCGCGGCCAGGGTCATCGCTCGTCCACCTGGCGCGGCGTGGCCTGCTGGTGCCGCCAGCATGCGTGCCACTCCAGGAGCGCCCGAGCCTGCTCCTCCAGCGCATCGATGGTGGTGAGCATCGCGGCGGTGAGCACGCCCGCGCCCAGCGCCGCGAGGGTGATGGCAATGCGCCAGCCTTCCTCCGCCGGGATGCCGGAAGCCCACAGCACCAGGCGCAGGAAGACGAGGGTCGCCACCGTCGTCACCTGAAACCACGCCAGCCAGAGGAGCACCACGAGCGTCTTCATCGCGTGGCCCTCCGCCGCCCGAGCTTCGCCACCTCTCGAAAGGCTAGGAAGGCGGCCGCGCCGTACTCGTCCGCGCGCAGTTCCTCGCGCCAGTCGTTGCGGCGGGAGCGGAGGGGACGGCCGGAGATGTGCCCTACCTCGTGGCCCAGGACGTAGGCGACGTGGAGGCGGTCAGTCCGAGCGCTCGCCCACCAGTGCACGACGGGCGTCTTCTTCTCCGTCTCCACGAAGGCCCAGACGCCCATCTCGCGGATGCTGGCGAGCATGGCCGGCCACTCCGCGATGTCCTCCGGCTTCGCGCCCATCGGGCCGAAGAAGGCCCGGCCCAAGGACTGCGGCGTGCGGTGCCGCACGAAGCCCACACGGGGAAGGTCGCGCTTCAGCCCACCGATGAGGAGCGCTCCGGGCGGGCCGGGCGTCCGTCTCGTCCTGTTGGTCATGCCCGGGAGGAAGGGGCGGCCGGTGGACTGGATGCCGGGAAGGCTTCCAATCCAGTCCACCCCTGCGCCAGAGGGGCGGAACCCCTGAGTGGACGAGAAACGAGCGCGGTCCCCGGAAGTAGTCCACCCGCCTGGAAGCCACGAGCACAGGGCCGAATGGCGAAATGAATGCATTCGATGATCGCGGCTCCAGGCCGAGGGACACCCCTTCCACCCGGGCATGCGCGATGCCGATGTCCGCCCGCCCCTGATGCGCCTCATCCAGGAGACGTACCCGGAAGCGCTGGTGCTGCCGGAGATGGGGCTGGAGTACGGACTGGTGCGCATGGACGTGGCCGCGCTCAGCCCCACCTGCCTGCACGGCTACGAGGTGAAGGCGGACGCGGACACGCTCCGGCGACTTCCCACCCAGGCCATCAGCTACAGCGCCGTCATGGACAGGTGCACCCTCGTCGCGGGCGCCCGCCACCTGGAGCGCGGCCAGGCGCTGGTTCCGGACTGGTGGGGGCTGGTGCTCGCGCGCCCCGGGCAGGACGGCGTCACGCTGGAGGAGGTGCGGCCGGCAGCGGACAACCCCAGCCCCAACGCGGGTGCCACCCTGCACCTGCTGTGGCGGGCGGAGCTGCTGGCCCTGCTGGAGGAGGCGGGCGCTGCGCGAGGCCTGCGCTCCGCCGGGAAGGCCCGGCTCCTGGCGCGGCTGGTGGAGGCGCTGCCCCGGACCACCCTCCGCGACCGCGTGCGGCAAGTGGTGTGCGCCCGAGGGGACTGGCGGGCGGCTCCGGCGCGGCGGTGACCTATATAGGTCACGACGACGCAGGGGGTCATGTAGGACAAGGGGCAATTACAGCCCCACTGAACAGGTCTGGGCCACCCCCTGGGGTGGGGAACCCACATGTGCGCCTGCCGGAAGGATTGCTCGGCGCGCTGCAATCCTGCGGCACGGAAAACTCCCGGAATTTCCCGGCGATTTCTGAGGCGACCCCCTGATTTTTTGGCCCCTGCGCGCTCCTGGCGGGCCGCTGGCGCGTCTTCCGCGCTCGCACGTGGGCGCGGAGGCCTCGAAGCGCGCGTGCGCTGGCGCCCCTTCTGGAGGGCATGGCCCGCCACCGCGACCACCAGACAGAGCGCGAGCCCGAAGAGCTGGTGAGCCTCGACCCGCTCCTCAACTACCGGCCCCTGGGCAAGCCCGGCCCGGTGACGACGCTGACGCCGCAGCTCGGCGCGCAGCTGTGCCGCCGCATCGCCGCGGGCGACACCCTGCGCGACGCGGCCGCCGCCGTCGGCACCACGGACACCGTCGTCCAGGGGTGGCGCACCCGCGGCGCCGAGGCCATCGAGCGTGGCACGGAGGACATCTACACGGCCTTCGTCATGGAGTACGACGCGGCCGCCGCGCACTTCCGGCGCGTCCTCCAGGAAGCCGCGATGGAGAACATCGGCAACCGCGCCTTCAACGACAAGTGGGTCCGCTGGCGCCTGGCCACGAGCGACCCGAAGAACTTCACCCTGCCGCGCACCGCGGCGCCCACCAGCGGCGACGGCGGGGCCTTCGAGCTCGTCACCCCGGAGGAGGCGCAGAAGACGCTGGCGGAGCGGCTGGCCCGCTTCCTCACCAACGAGGACAAGAAGCTGGCGCCGCCACCGCCTGCCCCGGAGGAGTAGCCGCCTCTTCTGGGTGGGCATGGCCACCGACAACCAGCGACAGTTCCTTGAC
>JAFADT010000485.1 GCA_023424585.1 Pseudomonadota bacterium | reverse complement strand
GTCCGCCACCATCCGGTCGATGAACTTCAGCCGCCCCGGATGCAACGAGATGGCGCCATACCGCGCCTCCAGCCGAGCGCGCTCGGAGGTGGGCTGCTTCGCCAGCAGCGCGTCCAGGATGTTGTCCTCGTGGAGCGCCACCACGCCCAGCCGCCAGCCCGTGCAGCCGAAGTGCTTGGAGTACGAGTACACCAGCAGCGTGTTTCGAGGCAGCTCCGCGGCCAGCGAACGGAAGCCGTTGACGAACGTCCCGTAGACGTCGTCGGTGATGATCAACAGGTCCGGCCGGTGCTTGCGCACCAGCTCCACCAGCTTGTGGACGGATTCCTTGCGCATGGCCACCGCGCCCGGGTTGGACGGGTTGACGACGAAGAAGGCCTTGATGCGCGGGTCCTCCAGCTTGCGCAGCTCCGCGTCCGGGTACTGCCAGGTGTGGTCGCCGTCCTTCGTGGTGGCGCTCTGCAGGATGTCCACCGTGCGCAGGCTGAACTCCTCAAGATGGGGGATCTCCAGGTACGGCGTGAAGAGGGGCGCGCCCAGCGCGATGGTGTCTCCCTTGCGCAGCAGGCCGTTCGCCCTCAGCGACTGGAAGAGATAGGTGATGCCCGCGGTGCCCCCCTCCACCGCGAAGAGGTCGAAGCGCCCGGAGGGCGCCCGTCCCGCGAACAGCTCTCGCGCCAGGTACTCCTGCACGATGCGCTCGGCGTGGGGGAGCATCCGGTCCGGCACCGGATAGTTGTCTCCGATGACGGCGTCCGCGAGCTCCCAGACGAACCGGTCCGGATGGAAGCCGAGCGTGTGCTCCCCATACGTCAGCGCGCCGCGCAACAACTGCACGGCGGGCTCGTCGTCGCTCGCGTCGAGGAAGTCGTGCAGCCGCCGGGCAATCCCGGGTGACCGGGGCATGCCCGCGAGCCCCACCGCGGGGACACCCCAGGCGCGCCGGCTCTCCGCGAGCGCGAACTGGCCCAGGAGGAAGAACGCCTCGCGCGGCGTGGCGGCGATCCAGTTGGGGTTGCCCCGGCCCGCGTTGAGCATCACCGCCTCGCGGGTCTTCACGGCTTCGTCCGCGACCTGGAGGAGCGCGTCCTTCAGCTCGAAGGGACTGAGCTTGCGCAGCTCACGGTCGGAAGGGATTCCCGAGGGCTCGGGCGTCTGCTCGGTCATGGCGTCCTCCTCCAGCGTCTGTCCAACTTGCGTCCCGCCAGGGGACGCGGGCCATGCGCCACGGGGTGGGGCGGCCAGGGGTGGCGAGCGGTGGGCCGGGCTCATCGAAAAAAGACAACCCATGCGCGCACTCGGCCGAGCCGCGACGAATGAAAGGTCGGGGCCGGACACACCGTCTGGCCAGCACCGTGGAAGCGAGACCCGCCATGTCCTCATTGAGTTGCCGCGTCGCCACTGCGCAGCGCGAGCTGGATGACGCCCTCCGCGTCCGTTACCAGGTCTTCGGCGAGGAGCTGCGGATGCTGGGGCCCAAGCGGCCGCGGGCCCCGCGCGAGGCGGACTGCTTCGACACGCTCCGCACCACCGCCCACGTCGTCGTCTACGCGGCCGGGGAGCCGGTGGCGACGGTCCGCCTGCTGACGCCCAACGCGGAGGTCGCCGCCTTCGCGGACACGGTGGTGGGGCTGGACATCGAGAAGAAGCTCGACCTGTCGCGGCTGGTCGCCCCGGGCCGCGTGTTCGCGGAGACCACGCGCTACTGCGCCATCCAGGGCAGCCCGCGCAAGGCGGTGCTGAAGCTCCAGGCGGGCCTGTACCGCGCGAGCCTCGAGCGCGGCGTCACCCATTGGATCGCCGCGGCCAACATGGAGACGGACTCACAGGAGGAGGCGGACCTGTACTACCTGGCCGCCGCGCGCAGGGGCTGGGTGACCGACGCCTTCCGCGTACGGACCCGGGACTTTCCTCCGCCGCCCGCGGAGCCCCTGGCGCCCCGCCTCACCCCGGAGCAGCGCGCCCGGGCCCGCCAGGGTCACCTGAAGGCCCTGCGCATGCCGCGCATCGTGTCGCTGTTCGCGGAGAAGCTGGGCGCGCGCTTCATCGCGCCGCCGCACTTCGACCCCACCTTCAATCGCTTCACCGTGCCGCTCGTCGCCGCGCTGGAGGCCATTCCCCCGGCCACCCTGAGGCTCTTCGCTTCGCTGGACGCTGACGCCGCCTGACCCCGGGCCGGCTCGCGCCTCGCTCCTTCACCCGCCACGCAGCACCCACCGGGCCTTCGCGGGCCCCTGTCAGGAGACGTGTATGTGCAAGCAGCCCAAGCATGAGCAGACGAAGACGGACTGGCTGGACTCCCTGCGGCACGAGGCGCGGATGCTCGTGCATGAGCTGGATGCGACGCCGGCCGTCCGGCGCCTCTTCGAGGGGCGCATCCGCCAGGATGACTACGTCCACTACCTCGTCCAGTCGTACCAGTACGTGCGCTGGAGCACGCAGTTCTTCACCGAGTCCGGCGAGCGCATGCACCGCGAGGGCCGCAACCCCGCGCTCGCCGAGCTGCTGTTCCAGAAGGCGTGGGAGGAGCAGGGTCATGAACAGTGGTTGCTCAAGGACCTGGAGGCCCTGGGCTGGACGCAGGAGCGGGTGGAGCGCGCGCCCATCCGGCCCGCCGTGCGCGCCTACGTGGAGTGGAACCGCTTCACCACGCAGGTGGGCGTGCCCGCCGCGTTCCTGGGCACGGCCTATGTGCTGGAGTACCTCTCCGTGAAGCGGGCCCCGGGCTCGGTGGAGCGGCTCATCGCCGAGAGCGGCATCCCCCACATCCACAAGGCCGTCCTCTTCCTCAAGGGCCACGGCGCCGCGGACGGCGACCACGTGGCCGACCTGGAGTCCGCCCTGCGCGCGGTCACGTCGCCGGAGGAGCAGGCCGCGCTGCTCCACTCCGCCCGCACCACGCGCATCCTGTTCCCCAGGTTCTTCCGGGAGCCCTGAGCGACGGGCTCGCGGACCCCGTCACCGCGCCTTCTGCTTCCAGGCGGCCTGGTAGAGGAGGTCCGTGCGGCTCTCGATGCCCAGCTTGGGGAAGATGTTGCGCAGGTGCGTCTTCACCGTGTTGAGCGACAGGCCCAGGTCCTCGGCGATGGCCTCGTTCGTCCAGTTGCTGAGGACCCCCTGGACCACCTCCACCTCGCGCTGGGAGAGCCGCTGGCGCCACGGCTCCGGCAGTGGGATGGCCCGCGAGCACTCCTGCAACACCAGCACCCAGGGCCGGCTGCCGCGGTGCTCGGGCAGCTGCACGCACGTGACCTTCAGGTCGTGCTTGCCTCCCGCGCGCGTCCACGTGTCCACGCCCTGGGCCCGCTTCGGTCCCAGCACCTGAAGGCGCTCCAGGTGCTCGCGCAGCTCCTGGGGCAGCCGCGAGTCGTCCGCCTTCAGCTCCTCCGGGTACCAGCGACGCAAGAGCTCCGTCGCTCCCGGCGTCCGCAGCTTCTCGTGCTCCGGAGGGTCCATCACGACGTACTCGGCGCCCTGGTGGCGGAAGAGGGCATCCAGCAGGTCCCCTCGCATCGCCTCGTGCCCGAACAGGCGGCAGTTGCGCACCGTGTTCGCCAGGTAGGGCTTCAGGTCCTCGAGGAGGGCCTGCTCCCGCTCGGAGAAGGGCTGGGTGTGCTCGCGGTACACGGCCAGGCTGCCGTGCCAGCCTTGCCGTAGGTCCAGGAGCACCGCCATCACCTGCTCCAGGGGCAGCCCCATCTCCCGGCAGCGCAGGTACAGCAGGCTGCGCTTCAATTCATTGCGCGCCCGCGCGTTCGAGGCGCGCAAGGGTATGTCTGCTGGCGGCGCTCCCTGCTCGGGTCCGGAGTCCACCGCGGCCAGCTCTGGGTAGTGGGTCAAGAGGATGCCCGGCGCCCCCAATCCCAGCCATTCATAGTCCCCAGGGCGCTCCGGCCTCGACACGCACAGCGCCGCGTAGTCACACGGCAGCAGTTGCGTGAGGATGCCCTGCGAGCGGGCCAGGACCTCCGTCAAATCCAGTGAGCTGGAGAGGGCCTGGGTCAACTCGAGCAGGAGCGCCTGTTCTTGCGAGGTGAGATTCATCCGACAGGCCTCCGTCCAACCGGTCCGTGCAAGGATTTACCGGTTGGGAGGCCCGGGGGTCTCTCACCCACAAGGGGTAGATGACGTCTGGCAATGCAAGGCCTGCTCAAGGCCGCGAGCCGTCATCGTCAGTTGCCGGCGCTGCCTTCCACGGGCGGCGTGCCCGTGGTGGGGCTCGCGGAGCTGCCCATCTGCTTGTTCCGCTCCCAGGCTGGCGGCGTCACCTCCATCTTCGCCCCCTTGTTGCCCGGGGTGCCGGAGTTCGGCGCGCGCGGCTTCGCGGCGGCCGAGCTCTCGTCCGTGCTGTGGGTGCCCTGCTCGGTCGAGCCGGAGCCGCCGACGCCTTCGTCGTCCGTGGCCTCGTCCGCCGGCGGGAGGCCCTCATTCACGGAGCCCGAGCCACCCGTGGCCTTGTCCCAGCGCTCCGCGCTGTCCTGGGGCGCGTCGGTGGATGGCTCCTGTAGGGGCGGCGTCTCGTGGTCGGCGTGGCCCTGCGCGAACGCCTGGCTGGAGAGGGCGAGTGCTGCCAGTGCTGCCATCAGGGGGAGCTTCATCGGTGGCGCTCCTTCGAAGAACGTGGGTGCTTCGAAGGTGGCGACCGTCGGGTGGGAAACAAGCGCCTGGCGCATGCCCGGCCCTGCGCCGTGTCCCCGCTCGTGGGGTGGGCAGGCGGCCTTCAGCCCGTCAGGGCGCGCGGCGGCACCGTGCCCACGGCCCAGGCGGTGAGCTTGCGCAGCAGCTCCGCGCGGTCCTCGGGCACGGAGAAGAGGTGATCCGCGCGCGGATAGAAGGCGTAGGTGACGCGGCCCTCCAGCTTCAGCGGCGAGAGCATCTCGTAGAACTGGCCCTCGTGGTTGAAGGACAGCCCCATGCCTCCGGAGAACACGAAGCACAGGTTGACCCCGCGCTCCAGCAGGTGCCTGTAGTCCTGCGTCAGCTGCTCGCGCTCGGGGTACTCGCGCGTGTAGACCTCGTCGGCCTCGCCGGCCTCGCGCAGCTGGGGGGGCAGCTTGCGCTTGCGCAGGAAGCGCGTCCACCGGCGGGGGCTCAGGTAGCGCAGGTGGAAGCGCAGGTGATAGCCCACCGTCCGGTACGTGTACCCGTCGATGAAGGCCGCGCCCACCACGCGCGGATCCGCCACCGTCACCGCGTGCGCGCTGTCCACGCCGGAGCACAGGCCGATGAGCACGAAGCGCTTCTGGCCCTTCTTCTGCTCCAGGTAGTCGAGCGCCGCGCGCGTCTCCTCGCGGGCGCGCTGGAACTCGTCCGAACCGCCCTCGCGGCGGGGACGGCTGTCACCCAGGCCGGACAGGTCGAAGCGCAGCGTGCTGAAGCCGCGCTCCGCCAACTGCCGCGCCAGCTCCACCCACAGCCGGTACGGGCCCACGTGGTGGTTGAGGCCCACGTTGGACAGCACCACCGCGGGCGCCTCCGGCAGGGCCTTCGCCGGGTCGGGTTCCGTGAGGATGCCCACGAGGCTCTGCTCGGGGCCGAAGGTGCAGATGCGCTCGCGCATCACGCGGCCTCCTTCAGGAGCGTGGTGATGGTCTGGAGGATGCGGTTGGACAGGAGCGCGGACTCCTGGCCGCCCGCGCCCTCCTCGGGCACCACGTGGTGCTGGAAGGGCAGGCCCGTCCTCTCCAGGTGCGCCTGGAGGCGCTCGTACTCGGGCTTTCGCGCGCCGGCCACCAGGTGCGTGCGCGTCGCGGGCCACGCGGGCAGCGCGGCCAGGTCCAGCGCGAGGATGTCGTCGCGCAAGGCACGGGGGAACGCGAAGCCGAGCAGCTCCTGACGCACCTCCAGCGGGCTCTCGGGCTGGGGAAAGAGGGTGCGGGCGGCCCGGCGCTGCTGGAGCAGCTCCAGCTCCCGCAGCCAGGCCTCGCCCTCCACCAGCGGCTCCCAGAGCACGAGCGCGGCGGTGGACAGTCCCTCCATGGCCGCGCGCACCGCGAGCGCCGCGCCCAGCCGGAAGCCCACGAGCGCCACGCGCTGCACGCCCGTCACGTCCTGCAATTCATTGGCGGCGTGGCGGATGTCCTGGACCCACGTGGCCACGCGGCCCTCGTGGACCTCTCCGGCCGAGTCTCCCGTGCCGTAGTAGTCGAAGCGGAAGACGTGGAAGCCCTCTCGCGCGAGCATCCCGGCCAGCTTCCGGAAGGCCCAGTGCGTCAGCATGTACTCCTGGGCGGCGGGATAGCAGAGCACCACTCCGGTGGCCCGCTCCGAGCCCTGAGCGGGGTGGTGCATGCCGAAGAGTTGTCGCTCGGAGGTGCCAAAGAAACAAGGCGTCACGGTCTGATCATCTTCCTTGAGGGGCCGCTCAGTCCGAGCGCCCCGGCAGTTTCCCCTTCAGCTTATTGAACAAGCGTTGCGCCAGGGGAACAGAAGTCTCCTGCGTGGCAGGCTTGGGTTGCGTGACGGGCTGCGCCTTGGGGGCGGCGGCCGTGGGCGCTGGCGCCGCGGGCGCGAGCTGCGAGGCCACCTGCTCCAGCGTGTTGAGCAGGAGCGTTCGCGGGTGCAGCTCCTGGCTCAGCTCCTTCTTGACGCGCATCACCACCTGGAAGGACAGGAGCGAGTGCCCGCCGATGTTGAAGAAGTTGTCGTGCACGCCCACCTGCGCGATGCCCAGCACCTCCCGCCAGATGCGCGCCAGGTGCTGCTCCGTCGGCGTGCGCGGCGCGACGAAGGCGTCCTCGACCGGGCGCGAGGTGCCCGCCGGAGGCGGCAGGGCCTTGCGGTCCACCTTGCCGTTCGGCGTGAGCGGCAGCGCCTCCAGCTCCACGAAGTGCTGCGGCACCATGTACTGCGGCAGCTGCGAGCGCAGGTGCTTGCGCAGCTCCGTGTCCGTGTAGGCCTGTCCCGGCTTCGTCACGAGGTAGGCGACGAGGCGCCTGTCACCGGGGCGGTCCTCGCGGACGAGGGCGACGGCCTGTGCGAGGGAGGGGTGGGAGGCGAGGGCGGCCTCGACTTCGCCCAGCTCGATGCGGAAGCCGCGCAGCTTCACCTGCGAGTCATTGCGGCCCAGGT
>JAFADT010000470.1 GCA_023424585.1 Pseudomonadota bacterium | reverse complement strand
CTTCGTGACGGCGGTCATCGACGGCAGGGAAGTCGTGGTGAAGCCGGGGACCAACATGATCGAGGCGGCCAAGACGGTCGGCTCGGAGATCCCCTACTACTGCTACCACCCGCGCCTCTCCATCGCGGCCAACTGCCGCATCTGCCTCATCGAGGCGTCCAACGCGCCCAAGCTCGTCCCCGCCTGCCAGACGCCCCTGGCCGAGGGTCAGGTCATCAAGACCACGACCCCCAAGGTCAAGGAGCAGCAGCGCGCGGTGATGGAGTTCCTGCTCCTGAACCACCCGGTCGACTGCTCCATCTGCGACCAGGCCGGTGAGTGCAAGCTGCAGGACTACTACATGAAGTACGACTACAAGCCCTCGCGGCTGGAGGGCACCAAGGCCCTCAAGCACAAGCGCAAGGTGCTGGGGCCCCGCGTCGTGCTGGACCAGGAGCGCTGCATCATCTGCACGCGCTGCGTCCGCTTCATGAACGAGATCCCGAAGGAGCCGCAGCTGGGCGTCTTCGGCCGCGGCAGCCACGAGCGCATCGACGTCTTCCCGGGCAACGAGCTGGACAGCAACTACTCGCTGAACACCGTGGACGTGTGCCCGGTGGGCGCGCTGCTCTCGCGCGACTTCCGCTTCAAGGCGCGCGCCTGGTTCCTGTCCGCCACGCCGTCCGTCTGCACGGGCTGCTCGCGCGGCTGCAGCATCTCCGCGGACTGGATGTCCCAGGACACCTACCGCTACCGCCCGCGCGAGAACGAGGCCATCAACAAGAGCTGGATGTGCGACCAGGGCCGCCTGTCGTACAAGGACCTGAACGTGGGCCGCGTGCTGGCCGCCCGCGTGGGCCGCGGCCTCCAGGCCCCCGGCACGGTGCAGCCGGCGCTCACGCGCAAGGACGCCGCCCTCGGCGCGGTCAAGGCGCTCAGGCCGCTCGTGGGCTCCAAGCAGCTGGCGGTGCTGGCCTCGCCGCTCGCGTCCAACGAGGACCTGCTCGCGGGCCTGACGTTCGCCAAGGCGGTGCTGGGCGTGACGTCCGTGTTCGTGGGGGGCCGTCCGCAGGGCAAGGCGGACCACTACCTGATGACGGCGGACAAGAACCCCAACCGCCAGGGCCTGGCGCTCATCGCCAAGGGCCTGGGGCTGTCGCTCAAGGGCTTCGACGAGCTCACCCCGGCCATCCGGGCGGGCCAGGTGAAGGCGCTCTACGCGCTGGGCACGGAGGTCCCCACGGACGCGGCCGCGTTCGCGGAGGTGCTCGCGTCGCTGGAGGTGTTCGTCGCCCAGGCGCAGAACGAGTCCCCGGTGACGGCGCAGGCCACGGTGCTGCTGCCCGCCTCCGCGCACATCGAGGACGAGGGCACGTTCACCCAGCAGGACGGCATCACCCAGCGCTTCCGCAAGGCGTACCCCTCCAAGGGTGACGCGGTGCCGCACTGGAAGTGGGCCACGGAGCTGACGCGCGAGCTGGGCGGCGAGGCCGCCGCGGCCTCCGCGCGCGACGTGTGGCGGGCGCTCTCCGGGCAGGTGGCCGAGTTCGCCGAGTTCAACTGGGACAAGGCCTCTCCGCCGGACCGGGAGAAGCCGGGCATCAATCCGCTGCCGTCGAGTGCCGACGGCCGTCCGCCGGGCTACCGCGAGTTCGGCGCGCCGCGCGTGAGGGGCATCTGACCATGAGCCGCATCCTGAACATGCTGTTCGCCATGGCCTTCATCGTCTTCGCCGTCGCCGGCGGAGTGGCCTCGGCGTATCTGGTGGGCTACCTGGCGGAGGAGTACCTCTTCGAGGGCGCCAGCCGGCTGACGAACATCATCTTCCTGATCCTCGTCTTCGTGATGATCACCGCGACGCTGCTCACGCTCGCGGAGCGCAAGTGGAGCGCGTTCATGCAGGACCGCGTGGGCCCCAACCGCGCGCGCCTGTCCGCCATCCCGGGCCTGGGCAACCGCTCCCTGGGCGGCATCCCGCACATCATCACCGACGTGCTGAAGATGCTGACCAAGGAGGACTTCGTCCCTGGCCAGGCCAACCGCTTCCTGTTCAACCTGGGCCCCATCCTCGCCTTCGCGCCGGTGTTCGCGCTGTTCGCGGTGGTGCCGGCCGGCCCCACGGTGAACGTGTTCGGCAAGACGGTGGACATGGTGGTCGCCACGCCGGACTTCGGCATGCTGTACCTGCTGGCCATCGCGTCGCTCGCCGTGTACGGCACGTCGCTGGCCGGCTGGTCCTCCAACAACAAGTTCGCGCTGCTGGGCGGCGTGCGCGCCTCCGCGCAGATGATCAGCTACGAGGTGGCGCTGGGCCTGTCGCTGGTGGGCCTGTTCCTGGCCTTCTCCTCCGTGCAGCTGCCCACGCTGGTGGGTGACGTGGGCAACGCGCTCGTCTCCGGCACCGGCCAGGCCCGGTACCTGTGGCGCACCGACGGCGGCTTCGACCTGGGCCTGCCGGCGTGGGGCATCTTCATCCAGCCCCTGGGCTTCATCGGCTTCTTCGTGGCGTCCTTCGCGGAGACCAAGCGCGCCCCGTTCGACGCGCCGGAAGGCGAGTCCGAGATCATCGGCTACTTCGTGGAGTACTCCGGCATGAAGTTCGGCATGTTCATGATCTCCGAGTTCGTGGAGGTCGTGGTGCTGGCCGGCGTGACGACGTCGCTCTTCTTCGGCGGGCACCACCTGCCCTTCGGCGGCGAGTGGCTGGCGGCGCAGCCCTTCATGCAGGAGCACGGCTGGGTGTACGGCACGCTGCTGGGCACGGTGTTCTGGATCAAGGTCATCCTGCTCATCTGGGTGCAGCTGGTGATCCGCTGGACCTTCCCGCGCTTCCGCTACGACCAGATCCAGAACCTGGGCTGGAAGATCCTCCTGCCCGTGGGCCTGGCCAACGTGTTCATCAGCGGCGCGCTGGTGCTGTGGGATCCGTCCCTCCAGGCGCTGGGCGTGGTGGGCCTGCTGGAGATCGGCTTCGTGCTGGCGCTGACGCTGTCGTCGGGCACCCGGCCGGCGGAGGCGCACGACGCGGCGCACAGCCACGGGCACGACGCGCATGGCCACGGACACGACGCGCACGCCCTCCAGGCGCACGCGGACTCCCACTCCCATTCCCCGGCGGGCGCGCACTAGCGCGGTCCGGAAGCGAGACTCAAGACCATGGCGTTCAATGCCTCCCAGGATCCGCGCACGGACCTCCGCGAGCGGATGTACATCCCGGAGCTGCTGCGCGGTCTGGCCATCACGACCAAGCACTTCTTCCGCAACATGTTCGGCACGCGCGACCCCAACCCCCAGGTGGTGGACCGCACGGGCACGAGCCTGATGACCACGGTGGAGTACCCGGAAGAGAAGCCCATCTATCCGGAGGGCTACCGTGGCCTGCACCGGCTGGTGCCGCGCGAGGACGGCAAGCCGCGCTGCGTGGCCTGCTACATGTGCGCGACCATCTGCCCCGCGCAGTGCATCTACATCGAGGCGGGTGAGTACGAGCGCGAGGCCACCGACAGCGAGTCGGCGGTCATCGAGAAGTACCCCACCCAGTTCGTCATCGACGAGCTGCGCTGCATCGTGTGCGGCCTGTGCGTGGAGGCGTGCCCGAAGGACGCCATCCGCATGGACACGTACATGCACACGCCGTCCGAGTACAACCGGCAGAACTTCGTCTACGACATCCCAAAGCTGCTCAAGGGCCCGGCCGTGTCGCACCCGTCCGACCCCTGGAACAAGCGCGACAGCTCCGCGGAGCCGCACCACGTCCACAAGGAGGCGCACACGCGCATCGGCGAGGGGCACGCGGACCACGGCCACGCGAAGCAGCTGGGCGCGGGGCACGGCCACGGCAAGGCCGCCGCCGGGCACGCGGTGGTGACGCAGCAGGGGCCCATCCAGGTGACGAAGTTCCTCAAGTAGTCCGCGTCGAGCACCGCGAGGGGCGGGCCTTCCGCCGCCCCGTCGCTCGCAGCCCGGCCCGCCTCCTTCCCGCCGTCAGGGAAAGGGCGGGCCGGAGCCTTTTCAGGGGGCATGTGGTGACGCTGCAGCTCTTCAATGCACATGGTGCCGGGCTGGCACGGGGAGGCCCGCCGTGAAGCGCTACCGGATGTCGGTGTGCAAGGGCAGCAGTTGCCGCGCGGGCGGCTCGGACGCGGTGCACGCGACGGCGCGCGAGCTGCTGGCGGAGCAGGGGTTGCAGTCGCGCTGTGAGCTGTACCGGGGCGGCTGCTACGGCTTCTGCCACATGGGGCCCAACGTGGTGGTGCGCGAGGACACGGGCCGCAAGCGCGACCCGCTGTCCCCGGAGGACTACCAGCTCATGGGGTGGCCCGGAGAGGTCTACTACTCCGGGATGACGCCGGAGAAGATGCGCCGGGTGGTGGCCGAGCACATCCAGGACGACGCGCCGGTGCGCGAGCTCTTCGGGCAGCCGGACTCCGGCGACGACTGACGACTGGGAGGCAGAGCGTGCTTCGAACTCCCGCCCCCCGCCTGCTCCCGGGCCTCGTGGGCCTGCTGATGCTCGGCGCGTGCTCGCGGCCCGTGGCGCCCATTCCCCCTCGGGTGCTCGGCGCGCACGCGGACGCGGACAGCCCGCGCGTCGTGGGGGCCGCGCTCCTCACGGAGGGGGACTCCCTGGACGAGCTCCTGGCGCGCCATCCCCGGGTCGAGCCCGATGCGGCGCTGACGGCCACCCTGACGGCGATCCTCGCGGACGGCGGGCAGCACCTGCGCTGGAGCGCCGCGCCCGTGGAGGACCTCGCGTGTGACAACGGCGACGTCCGCTTCCGGATCCAGGTTCGCACGCCGCCCGCGTGCCGGGAGCGCGGGTGTCCGGTGCTCGCCTTCTACTCGACGGGCTGCCCCCAGCCGGCCTACCACTGGCGTCCGGAGTTCTTCCTCCGCGCGGGCTTCATCTACGCGGAGCCCGCGGTGCGGGGCACCGCCTGCGGCGAGGCCTGGGCCCGCGCGGACAACGGTCCGCTGCGCGTGGCGGCGGCCACGGACCTGGAGGCCGCCAGCCGCTGCCTGCGCC
>JAFADT010000464.1 GCA_023424585.1 Pseudomonadota bacterium | reverse complement strand
CACCACGTCCTTGTGGATGAACGGCGCGATGAAGCCGCCGCTGGCCGCGTCCACGTGGATGGGGATGTCCAGGCCCGTGCGCCGCTGGAGGTCGTCCAGCGCGTCCGCGATCTCCTTCACCGGCTCGTAGACGAGGTTGAAGGTGATGCCCAGCGTGGGCACCACGCCGATGGTGTTCTCGTCGCAATACTTGAGCACCTCCTGCGGCGTCAGCGTCATCCGGCCGGGCGCGAGCGGCACCTGCCGCAGCTCCACGTCGAAGTAGCGCGCGAACTTGTGCCAGCAGATCTGCACCGGGCCGCAGATGAGGTTGGGCTTGTCCGTGGGCTTGCCCTCGGCCTCGCGGCGCTTGCGCCAGCGCCACTTGAGGGCCAGGCCGCCCAGCATTGCGGCCTCGCTGGAGCCGGTGGTGGAGGTGCCCACCGTGTCGTTCGCGTCGGGCGCGTGCCAGAGGTCGGCGAGCATGTTCACGCAGCGCGTTTCGATCTCCGCGGTCTGCGGGTACTCGTCCTTGTCGATCATGTTCTTGTCCAGGCACTCGTCCATCAGCCGGTGCACCTGGGGCTCGGACCAGGTCTGGCAGAAGGTGGCCAGGTTCTGTCGCGAGTTGCCGTCCAGGAGCAGCTCGTCGTGCACCACCGCGTAGGCGTGGTCCGCGCTGTGCTCGTCGTCCGGGATGCGGAACTTGGGCATCGGGACCGACAGGTCGGGTGACGCGTAGACGTCATCGTCGATGCGGTCGCGGACTTCGTCCTTTCCATGCAGCGGCATGCGCGCTCCTTGGCGGTGGAGGGTGTCCTTCCCTGGCTGAGATGGCGCGTGCGCGCGGCGCGGGCGTCGTCCTCCAGGGGGGAGCGGCCAGCGGCGCGTCCGCACGTTCCGCCTGGCGGGGAGTGTCCGGCGCGTGACAGGCGCACGGCACCGTGGACGGTGATGCCGCGCGGGCCCTCGCTTCCCACCATGCCCCGGGTCCCTGTTCGGCCGGGACTGGGGAAGGTGCATGCGCGAACGGTGGAGATGGGCGGCGGGCCTCCTGGGCACACTCGTGGCCTGCGCCGCGGGCGCCGCGGCGCCGACGCAGGAGGGGGACGGCAAGCCGCCGAAGGTGGAGACGCCGCGCGGGGACAAGGGCTTCGCCATCGCGTCGGACGACGGCCGCTACAAGCTGGGCGTGGGCCTGCAGAGCGCCTACAAGCTGGAGCCCGTGTGGGAGGACGGCGACGCGAAGTCCCGCACGGCGTTCCCGTTCCTGCGTCCGCGGCTCTACGGCAACGTGTTCCGGCCATGGATCTCCTACTGGACGTCGCTGGAGCTGGCGTCGCCGGGGTCGCCGTACCTGCTGGACTCCTACGTGGACCTGCAACCCTGGAAGGCGCTGGGCGTGCGCGTGGGGCAGTACTACACGCCCATCAGCCGGCACGAGTCGCTGGGGCCGCAGCAGATCCTCTTCCCGGAGTTCGCGCCGGTGGCGAACTACTTCTGGACCGGCCGCGACAAGGGCGTGACGTTCCTGGGGACCACGGACACGCTGGAGTACTACGCGGGCATCTACGGCGGTTCGCCCCTGCGCTCCGTCACCTCCGACCCCGGCCGGTGGGTGTCCAACGCGCGGCTCACGGTGAGCCCCATGGGCCCCATGGGCTACGGCGAGCTGCCGTTCATCATGTCCGACGAACAGGGCGCGCCGCTCCGCGTGTCCTTCACGGTGCAGGGCGCGGGCGGCAAGGCGGAGCGGCGCGACGAGAACTTCAACGTGGAGACGGGCGGGTTCGACGTCACCGATGAAGGCCTGCGCAAGTTCGTCACCGGCGGCGTGGACTTCATGCTCCAGGCCCAGCGCTTCACCTTCTACGCGGAGGGCTGGCTCCAACGCACCCGGCCGGAGAAACCCGCCGGCCCGAACTACACCAGCGTGGGCGCGTGGGCGCAGGCGGACTACGTCTTCTACAAGAAGGTGCTGGACGCGGGCGTGCGGCTGTCCTGGCTGGACGCGAGCACCGAGCTGGACGACGACACCCTCTATGTCGCGGAGGCACAGCTCGCGTGGTTCGTGGATGCGCCGTTCCTGGCCTTCAAGCTGCGCTACCAGTTCGCGCACCAGGACGCGCCGGACCCCGCGCTCCAGGGAATGGTGAGGCTGGCCCGAGACCCGGGCTCGTCCAACCTGGTGACGCTCCAGCTCAACCTGGCGTTCTGAGGGCGCCGCCCCCACGCCTGGACCGACAGCTCCCGCTGCGACTGATGGGTGGCGGACTTCCGGACGCACCGTGCGTGACGCGGTGTGTCCGGGTGGGATGCTTTCGCGCTACCCTGGGCCTCCCTCCCAGGAGCGCATCCATGCCCCGTGGCATCTCCAAGGCCGGCCCCGGCCCGTCCCTTCCGACGAAGCGCAAGCATGACGAGCTGACCTCGCCCATCCGCAAGCCGGTGGTGGAGGGGCCGCCGGCGAAGAAGCAGCGGCTCCAGGCGCCTGGCGCCGGGCCGCAGCAGCCAGCGCAGTTCCTGCCCACGGACCCCTCGATGCATGCCGCCTACGACAAGCTGGCGCACGAGGAGATGCTGAAGAACCCGAAGTACGCGGCGCTGGCGAACGACGCCTCGCAGGCGTCCGATGGCAAGGCCATCAACGTCGTCACCAAGGACCAGGTCCATGGCGGCATGTTCTACAAGAAGGACAACCAGATCGGCCTGCGGCCGGACGTCACGGGGCCCAAGCGCGCCGGCGTCATGGCGTTCGAGCTGACGAACGTGGCCCAGCAGAAGAAGTTCGACAAGGTCACGAGCGATGCCTTCAGGAACGAGCTCAGCGGCGCGCTGGGCAAGCAGGTCGTGGGCGGCGACTTCAACGCCCGGAAGGAGAACTTCGCCAAGAGCATGGAGCGCATCGAGTACGACGGCATCAAGCGCCACCATGAGGTGATGAAGGACGGCATCCAGAACCAGGGCTGGCCCCAGGAGATGGACCGGTTCGGCAAGCGGCTGGAGGGCAGGGACCCCAGCTTCGACAGCTACTGGAAGACCCAGAACAAGCCGAATCCGGCGACGGGCAAGAGCCACTCGGACGTCTACCGCGCGCAGTTCGACAACATCCACGCCACTGCTCAGAAGGCCGCGGCGGAGATGAAGGCGAAGCAGGGCATCAAGTAGCCCCCCTGGCAGCGCGCGCCACTTCGCGCTAGGGAGTGAAGGCATGTCCACTGCCCTCCAGACCCGTCCCCGGAGTGAGCTGGCCTCCGGGCGCTTCGGCCAGACCCGCTTCATGATCCGCCGCAAGTTCTTCAAGCTGTTCGGCGGCGCGTTCCACATCTACGACGAGGCGGGCAACGTCGCCTTCTACTCGAAGATGAAGGCCTTCAAGCTGAAGGAGGACCTGCGCATCTACAGCGGCGAGGACATGCAGGAGGAGCTGATCACCATCCAGGCCCGCAACATCCTGGACTTCGGCGCCACCTACGACGTCACCGACGCGGTGTCGGGCGAGCGGGTGGGCGCGCTGCGCCGCAAGGCCCTGAGCTCCATCCTGCGCGACACCTGGCTCATCCTGGACGTGGACGGGCAGGAGGTGGGGAAGGTGGAGGAGGACAGCATGCTGCTGGCGCTCGTGCGGCGCTTCCTCACCAACCTCATCCCGCAGACCTTCACCGGCACGCTGGGCAGCGAGCAGGTCTTCAGCTTCAAGCAGCACTTCAACC
>JAFADT010000303.1 GCA_023424585.1 Pseudomonadota bacterium | reverse complement strand
TGTCCGTCTTCGCGCAGCAGGTGACGGACGTGGCGCGCACGGTGGGCGTGGAGGGCAAGCTGGGCGCCCAGGCCGAGGTGCCGGGCGTCGCGGGCACCTGGAAGGACCTCACGAACAACGTGAACCTGATGGCGTCCAACCTCACCAGCCAGGTGCGCAACATCGCGGAGGTCTCCACCGCCGTCGCCAACGGTGACCTGTCCAAGAAGATCACCGTGGACGCGAAGGGCGAGGTGCTGGAGCTCAAGAGCACCATCAACACGATGGTGGACCAGCTCCGCGCGTTCGCCGCGGAGGTGACCCGCGTCGCGAAGGAGGTGGGCACCGAGGGCAAGCTGGGCGGTCAGGCGGACGTGAAGGGCGTGTCCGGCGTGTGGAAGGACCTCACGGACAACGTGAACGTCCTCGCCGGCAACCTGACGGACCAGGTGCGCAACATCGCCAAGGTGACCACCGCGGTGGCCAACGGCGACCTGTCCCAGAAGATCACCGTGAGCGTGAAGGGCGAGGTGCTGGAGCTGAAGAACACCATCAACACGATGGTGGACCAGCTGCGCGCCTTCGCCTCGGAAGTCACGCGCGTGGGCAAGGAAGTGGGTACGGAGGGCAAGCTGGGCGGTCAGGCCGCGGTGCCCGGCGTCGCGGGCGTGTGGAAGGACCTCACGGACAACGTGAACGTCCTCGCCGCGAACCTCACGGACCAGGTGCGCAACATCGCCAAGGTGACCACGGCGGTGGCCTACGGCGACCTGTCCCAGAAGATCTCCGTGGAGGCGAAGGGTGAGATCCTGGAGCTCAAGAGCACCATCAACACGATGGTGGACCAGCTCCGCGCCTTCGCCTCGGAGGTGACGCGCGTCGCGAAGGAGGTGGGCACGGACGGCAAGCTGGGCGGTCAGGCCGCGGTGCCGGGGGTCGCCGGCACGTGGAAGGACCTCACGGACAACGTGAACAGCATGGCCTCCAACCTCACCAGCCAGGTGCGCAACATCGCCCTGGTGACCACGGCGGTCGCGAACGGTGACCTGTCCAAGAAGATCACCGTGGACGCGAAGGGCGAGATCCTGGAGCTGAAGAACACCATCAACACGATGGTGGACCAGCTCAACAGCTTCGCCTCGGAGGTGACCCGCGTGGCGCGCGAGGTGGGCGCGGAAGGGAAGCTGGGCGGTCAGGCGGAGGTGAAGGGCGTGTCCGGCACGTGGAAGGACCTCACGGACAACGTGAACTTCATGGCCCGCAACCTCACCACGCAGGTGCGCGGCATCGTCAAGGTGGTGACCGCGGTCGCCAACGGCGACCTCAAGCAGAAGCTGGTGGTGGACGCGAAGGGCGAGGTCGCCGCGCTCGCGGAGACCATCAACAACATGACCGACACGCTGGGCATCTTCGCGGAGCAGGTCTCCTCGGTGGCCCGCGAGGTGGGCGTGGAAGGGAAGCTGGGCGGCCAGGCCCGCGTGCCCGGTGTGGCCGGCACGTGGAAGGACCTCACGGACAACGTGAACTTCATGGCCTCCAACCTCACCACGCAGGTGCGCGGCATCGTGCGCGTGGTGACGGCGGTGGCCAACGGCGACCTGACCCAGAAGCTCATCGTGGACGCGAAGGGCGAGGTGGCGGCGCTCGCGGACACCATCAACAACATGACCGACACGCTGGGCACCTTCGCGGAGCAGGTCTCCACGGTGGCCCGCGAGGTGGGGATCGAAGGGAAGCTGGGCGGCCAGGCCCGCGTGCCCGGCGCGCGCGGCACGTGGCGGCAGCTGACGGACAACGTGAACCAGCTGGCCGGTACGCTCACCAGCCAGCTGCGCGCCATCTCCGACGTGGCCACCGCCGTGACCAAGGGCGACCTGACCCGCAGCATCACGGTCGTCGCCGAAGGCGAGGTCGCGGCGCTGAAGGACAACATCAACCAGATGATCGTCAACCTGCGTGAGACGACGCAGAAGAACCAGGAGCAGGACTGGCTCAAGACGAACCTGGCGAAGTTCAGCGGCATGATGCAGGGCCAGAAGTCCCTGGACGCCGTCAGCCGCCTCATCATGAGCGAGCTGACCCCGCTGGTGTCCGCGCACCACGGCGCCTTCTTCCTCTCCGACCCCGAGGGCGGCGTGCCGTCCCTCAAGCTCACCAGCACCTACGCGTACCGCGAGCGCAAGCACCTGGCGAACCGCTTCCGCCTGGGCGAGGGCCTGGTCGGCCAGTGCGCGCTGGAGAAGAAGACCATCCTGCTGACGCGCGTGCCGTCGGACTACATCACCATCTCCTCCGGGCTGGGGGAGGCCGCGCCGCTCAACATCATCGTCCTGCCGGTCCTCTTCGAGGGCGAGGTGAAGGCCGTCATCGAGCTGGCCTCGTTCCACCCGTTCAGCGCCATCCATCAGATCTTCCTGGATCAGCTGATGGAGAGCATCGGCGTGGTGCTCAACATGATCATGGCGAACATGCGCACGGAGACGCTGCTCGCCGAGTCGCAGCGCCTGACGCATGAGCTCCAGAGCCAGTCGCGCGAGCTCACCCAGCAGCAGGACGAGCTCAAGCGCACCAACATCGAGCTGGAGGACAAGGCGAGGGAGCTGGCGGACCAGAACACCCGCGTGGAGGAGAAGAACCGCGAGGTGGAACTGGCGCGCGTCAGCCTGGAGGAGAAGGCGGAGCAGCTCACCATCATCTCCAAGTACAAGAGCGAGTTCCTGGCCAACATGAGCCACGAGCTGCGCACGCCGCTCAACTCGCTGCTCATCCTCGCGAAGCTCCTGTCGGACAACAAGGACGGGAACCTCTCCGCCAAGCAGGTGGAGTACGCCAACACCATCTACGCGTCCGGCGGGGACCTGCTCAGCCTCATCAATGAAATCCTCGACCTGTCCAAGGTGGAGGCGGGCAAGATGCAGGTGGAGCCCCGGGACATCGTCCTCACGGAGCTCAACCAGTTCATCGAGCGCAGCTTCCGCCCGGTGGCGGACGAGAAGGGCCTCACCTTCCAGGTGGAGGTGCTCGCGGGCACGCCGCGCCACGTGCGCACGGATCCGCAGCGGCTGCAGCAGGTGCTCAAGAACCTGCTCTCCAACGCCTTCAAGTTCACCGACGAGGGCGGCGTGAAGCTCACCGTGCGCCTGGCGGACAAGGGCATCCGCTTCGACCACGAGGCGCTGCGCCGCTCGCGCCAGGTGCTGGCCTTCGCGGTGAAGGACACCGGCATCGGCATCGCCAAGGACAAGCAGCGCATCATCTTCGAGGCCTTCCAGCAGGCGGACGGCTCCACCGCCCGCAAGTACGGCGGCACGGGCCTGGGCCTGTCCATCAGCCGCGAGATCGCCAAGCTGCTGGGCGGCGAGATCCGCCTGGAGAGCGAGCCGGGCAAGGGCAGCACCTTCACCCTCTACCTGCCGCCGGAGTACCAGGGCGCGGACGAGGACGTGTCGCAGGGCGGGGACACCCCCGGCCGCACGGTGGCGACCCTGCCGGAGACGCTCGTCGCTTCGTCCGCCTCCGGCACCCTCACGCCGCCGCCGGTCGCGCCGCCGCCGCCGACCCCGGCGTCGGAGCCACAGTCCCAGGCCCACGTGCTGGACGCCGCGCTGCCTCCCCAGGTGGAGGGGGCGCACACGCCCGTCGTGGTGGAGGACGACCGCGAGTCCATCCGCGAGGGTGACCGCACCTTGCTCATCATCGAGGACGACGTGAAGTTCGCCCGCATCATGGTGCAGATGGCGCGAGAGAAGGGCTTCAAGGCCCTGGTCGCCACGCGCGGTGACAGCGGCCTGGCCATGGCGCACGAGTACCAGCCGGACGCCATCACCCTGGACATCCAGCTGCCCGTGGTGGACGGCTGGAGCGTGCTGGACCGCCTCAAGCGCAACCCGCGCACGCGCCACATCCCCGTCCACATCATCAGCGTGATGGACAAGCACCTGGGCAACACCCAGGGCGCGTTCGGCTACCTCACCAAGCCCGTGAGCAAGGAGGGACTGGAGCGCGTCTTCGGCCAGCTGTCGCGCTTCCTGGAGCGCCGCGAGCGCCGCCTGCTCGTCATCGAGGACGACGACGTGCAGCGCAGCAGCCTCACCCAGCTGCTCAGCGACGGCGGCGACGTCGTCGTCACCGCGGTGGCGTCCGGCCAGGAGGCCCTCCAGAAGCTGGAGGAGAACGAGTACGACTGCCTCGTCATCGACCTCCTGTTGCCTGACATGGACGGCATCAAGCTGGTGGAGGAGGTGAAGACCCAGCAGCGCTTCCGCGACCTGCCCATCGTCGTCTACACCGGCCGTGAGTTGACGCCCAAGGACGAGTCCCGCCTGCGGCGTTACACCGGCAGTGTCATCCTGAAGAGCGGCGCGAAGAGCCCGGACCAGCTGCTCAGCGACACCGCGCTCTTCCTGCACCGCCTGGATGAGAACCTCCCGGCGCGGGCGCGCGCGGCCCTGGCGCAGCGCAGTGACCAGGACGCGCCGCTGGCGGGCAAGAAGGTGCTCCTGGTGGATGACGACATGCGCAACATCTTCGCGCTCACCAGCGTGCTGGAAAATCACAGCATGCAGGTCATCTTCGCGGAGAACGGGCGGGCGGCCATCGAGATGCTCGGCCAGAACCCCGACGTGGACGTCGTGTTGATGGACGTGATGATGCCGGAGATGGACGGCTATGAAACCATGCGTGCCATCCGCAAGGACCCCAAGTACGCCAGCCTCCCCATCATCGCCGTCACGGCGAAGGCGCTGAAGGACGACCGCGAGAAGTGCATGGCGGCCGGCGCGAGTGACTACCTGCCCAAGCCGGTGGATACTGACAAGCTGCTGGAGCTCGTTCGGCTGTGGGTGAGTGCTTGAAACTCAACGAGCGCGATCCATCCTTCTGCCCCCTTGCCACTTCCGTCTGGAAGGGGGCAGCCCTAGCCTTGTTCGCCGTGTATCGGGCCACCTGACCTACGCGCTCCCCCATCGCGCACATGAACTCCACCGAGCACACTCCGGAGCGTCCCCAGGAAGTCGCGGCGAGCCCTCGCGCGGCCATCCTGATGGTGGACGACCATCCGGCCAACCTGCTGGCGCTGGAAGCCATCCTCGAGCCGCTCGGTCAGGACCTGGTGAAGGCGACCAGCGGTGAAGAGGCGCTCAAGAAGCTGCTGCAGCGCGACTTCGCGGTCATCCTGATGGATGTGCAGATGCCGGGCCTGGATGGCTTCCAGACGGCGGCGCTCATCAAGCAGCGCGAGCGCACGCGCACCATCCCCATCATCTTCCTCACCGCGCTCAGCCGGGACGCGGCGCACGTCTTCAAGGGCTACGCGCACGGGGCGGTGGACTACCTGCTCAAGCCCTTCGACCCGGAAATCCTCCGCTCCAAGGTCAGCGTCTTCGTGGACCTGTTCCTCAAGGAGCAGCAGCTCCAGCGCCAGGCGGCCCTCCTGCGCCAGCGCGACCGCGAGGCCCTGGAGCGCCAGAGCGCGCTGCGCTACCGCCGGCTCACCGAGTCCCTGCCGGAGCCCATGTGGGCGGCGCGTGCGGACGGGGCGCTGACGTACGCCAACCGGGCCTGGCGGGACTACACCGGCCACCAGGAGGGGTTCGAGCTGTCGCTCTCCTCCTTCCTCCAGGACGTGCACCCGGCGGACCGCGAGCGGATGCGCGCGGTGTGGAGCGACGCGCTGGTGCGGATGCAGCACAACACGCAGGAGTTCCGGCTGCGGCGCAAGGACGGCGTCTACCGCTGGCACCTGGCGCGCGCGGTGCCCGAGCACGACGAGCACGGGCAGCTGGTGGGGTGGCTGGCCATCGCCACGGACATCGACGACAAGCGGCGCGCGGAGGAGGCGCTGGGGCGCTTCAAGACGACGCTGGACGCGACGCTGGACTGCGTCCTGATGTTCACCCCGGACACGCTCACGCTGGCGTACGCGAACGCGGGCGCGGCCAAGCAGCTGGCCTCCTCGGTGGAGGAGCTGGTGGGCCTGTCGGTGCTGGAGGTGGAGAGCGCCTTCGACGAGACGGGCTTCCGCAAGCTGCTGGCGCCGCTGATGTCCGGCACGCTGCCGTCGCAGACGTACTCCACCAACCACCGCCGCCGCGACGGCACGGAGGTGCCGGTGGAGGTGGTGCTCCAGTACGTGGCGGAAGGCGAGGGCCCCGGCCGCTTCATCTCCGTGGCGCGCGACATCACCGAGCGCCAGCGCGCGGAGACGGCGCTGCGGCTGGCGAGCGAGGCGAAGGACGCGTTCCTCGCCGCCGCGAGCCACGAGCTGCGCACGCCGCTGGCCGCGGCGAAGGGCCACGCGCACCTGGCGCTGCTCAAGCTGGGGGGGCAGACGGAGGCGGGCCCGGGCAAGTCGCTGCAGATCATCAACCGGCAGATCGACCGCATGGCGAAGCTGGTGGAGGACCTGCTGGACATCAGCCGGCTGCAGGCGGGGCGGCTGTCATTGGAGCTGGAGCCGTTTGATTTGTCGCAGCTGGTGCTGGAGACGCGGGACCGCATGGCGGTGCTGTCGCAGACGCACGAGCTGAAGGTGGAGGTCCCCGAGCACCTGGAGGGGACGTGGGACCGGGGGCGGCTGGATCAGGTGCTGACGAACCTGCTGTCCAACGCCATCCGCTACTCGCCGGAGGGTGGCCAGGTGCTGGTGCGCCTGGTGGCGGAGGGCGACACCGGCGTGCACCTGTCCGTGAAGGACGAGGGCGTGGGCATCCCCAGCGAGAAGCAGCGCCTCATCTTCGAGCGCTTCGGCCGCGCGCACGGCAGCAAGTACGGCGGCCTGGGGCTGGGGCTCACCATCAGCCAGGGCATCGTGGAGCAGCACGGCGGGCGCATCTGGGCGGAGTCCTCGGGGAAGGCGGGCCAGGGCTCCACCTTCAACGTCTGGCTGCCCCGGCGCACGGAGGCCCAGGCGGCGACGCCGACGGAGTCCCTGCGCACGCCGAGCTGAGCGGCCGCGGCGCGGGCGACCCCTGGGGTGCTGGAGCTGCCGCCCGGGCCAGCGGGGCTAGAGGAACCGGCGGACCCACTGGTTCGTGTCTTGTTTGTAGAGAGGGAGCCCTTCGCCTTCGTATTGGAAGAGGAAGGGCTCCATCAGGCGGGCCAGCGCGCGGTACTGGGGGGGAATGGCCTTCGCCTGCGTGTCGATGGGGTCTGGCCAATCGTCGAGGGCGACGAGCACGCGGTCACCGTCCATGGGGAGCAGGGAGACCTCTGGGAAGGGGAGGGCGTTCTGGAGTGCTTCGATGCCGCCCAGTTGTCCCAGCAGGGGCTGGCCCAGGAACGTGAGCCACGCGGGGCTCAGGGCGCGGTTTCCCAATATGGACCTGAAGCCGGTGCCTTGATGGAGATCCAAGCCTGGATAGCGAGCGAGGAGTGCCTCGACGATGGACCACTTCGCCGCGCTCCACATTCCATGAGATGAGATGATGGCGAAGCTGGCGTATCCGAAGTTGAAGGGCAGCTCCCGAGTGAGCTCCAGTGCCAAGGTGCGCAGGTGAGCCGCACCGTTTCCCTGGAGGTAGTCCGTGGGAAAGGTGAATGACACCGCGTTGACGGGAGCCGTGCCGAACGGCGTGTCGAGTGGATGGCCTTCGTACTCAAAAATGTATCCGCTGGAGATCTCTCCTCCGCCCGGGCTTTCGGAGAGGTCCGCATTCCCACTGGTGCCCCAGGGACGCTCGAGTATTTGCTGGCGAGCGATCTCCCAACCCTTGTCATCCAGCTCCAGGATGTCACCGTCATCCGTGCCGTACCAGCCCAGCGAGCCCGGAGGAATGGCGCGGAGATAGGTTTGCAGGGCACGCCACACCGCAGGCGCGATCTCCTTGTGGTCGCGATGGATGAAGAAGCTGAGGCCGATGCCATCGCGGGCGGCAGGAATCGGAGGCGAACCTTTCGACCACAGGCGGATGACAGGGTACTCCCTTGTCATGGCTTCACCTCTTTGACTCCTGTTCGGGGCGAAATGAGCAAGGCCTTCCCTCCCAGCGCTTCCTCGTAGACGGTCCGCTGGGACATGCCGGCGAAGGTGCCCGTGCCATACCTCGTCCAGGTTGGCTCATTTGTGTCCGGACACGGGAACTTGAAGTCCAGGGTGAGCGCGGACTTGAGCAGGTCACGGTCTCCGTGCAGGACGAGGTCCGGCTTGATGGTCCCCCGGAGTTCCTCGGTGCAGCCGTCGGCGATGAGCTGAGATTCCTTCGCCCGGCTGATGGTCTCCAGGAAGCGGGCGTTCGGGTAGTAGCGGTAGCGCTGCTCGATGCTGAAGGGCGCGGGCCACAGCTCCTTCAGCACCTTCTCGGCGCACTGGAGGGCGAGCACGTGCTTCTGCTTGCCGAGTTGCATGGCCCGGGTGACAGGCTTGCCGCAGTGGTCCTGCCCCACCACCTCGGCGCACTCCTGGCGTGTCGGAGGTCTGTCGCGGAAGTAGCGCGCATTGCCCGACTGCTCCGCCTGGACTGCACATCCAGCGAGCTGCTTCTCCAGTTCATCCGCGTCATGGTCCTGCTGCATCGCCGCGAGCATGGCTGCCGGAATGGCTCGGAGCAGGGGAGACGCAGCGGCCCGGGTTGCGGACGCTGCGGCCTGCTCCGCCACGTAGGCCGCGTGCCGCACCTTCGCGGCGGTCTCCGTATCCACGAAGCCCAACTCCCCATGCCGGGAATGCCATGAACCGCCGGCACACGCTGTCAGCAGGACGCAGACCACCCAGAGGTTCATCGCGGGACGCACGCGCCGGACTCTATTGCCTCCTCTGGCGATGTCGTCAGCGGCTCGCGTGAGCTGGGAGGCCCTGGTGTAATAGACCCTTCACGGGATACGCACCGATACATTGGGAGCACGGACATTGGATGCTCGGCATCGTTGGCTCTCCCCATCGCTCCTGGCGCAGGCCTGCGCTCGGGGCCAGGCGCTCCCAGGTCGGTTGCGTGTCCGGTTCGAGCGCGCCTTCGGATCCGACCTGCGCACTGTGCGCCTTCACGAGCATCCCCTGGTCGCGAGGCTGGGGGCCAAGGCCCTGTGCTGGGGAGCGCAGATCCTCTTCGCCCCGGGAGCGCTGGAGCTCGATTTGACTCGCGGGACCCGGATCCTCGCGCATGAGCTGGTGTGATCTGCCCCCGCAACCGCAAACCGGCGAACAGCAGCCCGCCCGCCAGCAGGAAGCGCAGCCCCGCCATCCGGAACGGCGGGAGGCCCTCCAGCGCGAACCGCATCGCCAGGTACGTCGACCCCCAGATGACGTAGAGCGAGAAAAGGCTGAACAGCAGGAGGCCCCGGTGGGGCGCGGGCTCGGCGGCTTCGGGGGACGCGGTCGCGCTCGTCACGGCGGCGGCCTTCTAACCCCCACCTCCCTCCAGGGCGATGTGCGCTTTGCCGTACCCGCCCCGCGGGCAGGTGCACCAACGCCCCGCCTGCCTGCTCTCCTGAACGGCCCTCCCAATTGAATGCCCCGGGCGCCCCTTTTAGAATTCTACAGGAGGCACGGAGACCCGGAGGTCGGGCCAACGGCCTCTGGAGCGTGAGCGGGAATGCCCGACGACGACCTGGGTGAGCGCGAGAAGGAAGTCCTCCGAGCCGTGGTGCAGGAGTACATCACCACCGGCGGCCCGGTCGGCAGCCAGCAGCTGACTCGCAGAGGCGAGTTCGAGGTCTCCTCCGCGACCATGCGCAACGTGCTCGCCGACCTGGAGGCCCTGGGCTTCCTGGAGAAGCCCCACACCTCCGCCGGCCGCGTGCCCACCGACCGGGGCTACCGCTTCTACGTGGACACCCTGGTGAAGCTGCGCGACCCCGCCCCCCGCGACCGCGAGCTCATCCACGCCGGCCTCGTCCACGAGTCCAGCCTGGACGACGTGCTGTCGGAGGCCAGCCGCGTGCTGCACTCGCTCACGCGCCACGCGGGCGTCGTCCTCACGCCCCGCCCCGACGCCGCCGTGTTCCAGCGCATCGAGTTCCTGCGCCTGCGCGAGAACCGCGTGCTCGCCATCCTCGTGGGCCAGAACGGCCAGGTGCACAACAAGGCGTTCAACCTGGACTTCCCGGTGACGTCCGACGAGCTCGTCAAGGCCAGCAACTACCTCTCGGAGCTGCTGCACCAGGTGCCCCTGGAGGAGGCGCGCGAGCGCATCCGCGCGGAGATGGACCAGGAGCAGGCCCTCTACAACGCGCTCACCGCCAAGGCCCTCCGGCTGGGCGCCGCCGCCACCGACCTCCAGGCGCCCGAGCGCGTGCTCATCGAAGGCACCGGCTCCTTCCTGGAGCAGCCGGAGTTCGCGGACGTGGAGCGCATCCGCGCGCTCTTCCGCGCCCTGGATGAGAAGCACAAGCTGCTGCACCTCCTGGACCGCGTGCAGCGCACCCGGGAGATGCACGTCTTCATCGGCGCGGAGAGCGAGTTCTCCGCCGCCGGCGACGTCACCGTCATCGCCAGCCCCTACGGCACGGCGGAGGCGGTGCTCGGCACCGTGGGCGTCATCGGGCCCACGCGCATGGACTACCGGCGCGTGATTCCCCTGGTGAACTTCACCGCCCAGGTGCTCTCCAGCGTGCTGGAGAAGGTGTAGCCGCCCCTACCGCGGCGCGGGCGCGTAGACGCGCAGCGCCGCGGGAACCACCTGGAAGCGCATGGGCGTCATGCCCACGTTCTCCCCGTCCGCGTTCACCTCCATGGGCGGCGCCGTCTCCACCGCGAGCCTGGAGGTGTGCAGGTGCACGACGGACGCGTGCTCCAGGTGCCCGCCGCTGCGCATGCCCAGCGCCACGCGCGCCAGCGTGGCCACGTCCTGGAGGTGGCCCAGCCCCGTGCGCTCCCCGCCGTCCGCCACGGGGGACGCGGTGATGGCGTAGACGTGGAAGCGGCGGTCGTCCAGCGTCGCGTCCGGCGCCACCATGTTGCCCGCGCCGTGGTAGCGGCCGTTGCCCACCACCAGCTGGAGCGCGTCCACCTCCAGGGCCTGGTCATCCGCCTGGAGCCGGACGTGGAAGGGCTGGAGCGTGCGCACCTCCGCGGCGGCGGCCATGGGGTACGCCAGCTTGCCGGCGCGCTGCTTCAGCGCCTGCGTCAGCCGCTTCGCGATGGCGGTGGTGAGCCCCAGGCTGGCGGCGTTGAGGAAGGGCCGCCCGTCGGCGAGCCCCACGTCCACGCGCGCCGTGTAGCCCCCGGCGATGACGTCGCACGCGGCCTCCAGCGTGTCCGGGATGCCCAGGGAGCGCGCGAAGTCGTTGCCGGTGCCCAGCGGCACCACGCCCAGCGTCACGTCGCGCCCCATGAGCGCCTGCGCCGCGCAGCTGAGGGTGCCGTCGCCTCCTCCCACGAGGACGCGGCGGGCCCCCTGGGCGAGCGCCTCCTCCACCACCCTGCGCAGGCGCCGGGGCCGCGTCAGCGCGTGCGCCGCCATGAGCGGGACGCCGTGGGCGGTGAGCACCTCGCGGGCGCGCTCGAAGGCCTCGCGCCCCGAGCGCGAGCGCGTGTTCACCACCAGGACCGCGGGCCCCTCGTCCAGGTGGCGGAGGCGCGGAGGCGCGTTGAGTGCGGGTTCCAGGGGAGGCCTCTGCTTTCCGTGCGGCGGCTCCAAGCTGCGCACGGAGCCCCTCCGGCACCAGCGGGACCCAGGCGGAAAGGGCAGGCGCACTGTCCATTCCCCAGCCCCGCGCGCGAAGAGGTTCCACGGGTGGACAGGGGTAGGGCGCTGGCGGGTTCCCTCCCTGGGGAGGCGTGTTCACCTTCCAGGCGACGCGGACTCCGTGCCTCGGACCCGCGCCGGGACGTTCTCCAGGAGGGCACTGCATGGCACGAGGAAGCAAGGACAAGTACTCGGCGAAACAGAAGCGCATGGCCGAGCACATCGAGAAGGGCTACGAGGACAAGGGCGTCAGCGAGAAGACCGCGGCCGCCCGCGCGTACGCCACCGTGAACAAGCTCACCGGCGGCGGGATGAAGGGCGGCTCCGGCAGCAAGGCGAAGGTAGCCCGCCGGCGCCCCGCGGCCCGCAAGAACGCGCGCAAGGCGGGGCGCGTGGGCGGCAAGCGTCGCGCCGCCACCGCGAAGCGGGCCAGCACCTCCAGCCGCCGGAAGGCCTCGCCCACCCGGGCCCGGCGCACCCCCCACGGCCGCAAGGCCACCGCGCGCACCGGCACCGCCGGCAAGCGCTCCACGGCCCGCGGGAGCACCCCGGCGCGTCGCGGGACCGCTCGCAAGAGCACGGCCTCCCGTTCGCGCGCGAAGCGGGGCGGGTCGCGCAGGTAGCCCCTGAAGGGCTCCGCCGGTGGCCACGGAGCTGTGGCCGCCGGGGGCGCCTTCACCCCTCCACGGGCCTCAGCGCGACTCCTCGTCCTTGGCGGTGCCCCGTGTCGCCGCGTCCCACGGCCAGGCCTCCGGGTCCTCATCCAGGCGGTGCAGCAGCTCCGCGGGGTCCTTCGCCAGCGTGCGGCAGCCGGCCGTGCGCAGGTCCTCCGCGCGGAAGCCGCCGCACAGCACGCCCACGGCCGCCAGGTGCAGCTTGCCCGCGGCGAGCGCGTCGAACGGCGCGTCTCCCACCACCACCACCGTGGCGGGGTCCGGGCTGCCCAGCTTCTGGAGCGCCGCCTCGAAGATGTCCGGGTGCGGCTTGCTCTTGTCGACCTCGTCCTTGTTCGTCTTCGTCTCGAACAGCCCGTCGATGCCGCACAGCTCCACGTAGCGCTTGAGCTCGTCGTCCCTGGCGCTGGAGGCCAGGGCCAGCTTGCGCCCGCGCTTGCGCAGCTGCTGGAACAGCTCCTTCACGCGCGGGAAGGCGCGCACCTTGGGCAGGAACTCGCGCTTGAAGAGCGCGGAGCGGTACTCCTCCAGGTCCTTGCCGAAGCGCTCCAGCTCCTCGTCGTTGAAGAAGACGGGGAGCAGCTGGTCCGCGCCCTTGCCAATCTGGCTGCGCACGTGGGCGAACGGAATGTCCCGCCCGAACTCGATGAACGACCGGCGCCAGGCCTCGGCGTGCTCGTCCACGGAATCCACCAGCGTCCCATCCACGTCGAAGATGACGTTTTCGACCATGCGCGGCAAACCTCCGCCGCCCAAGGTGGCGACGGACGGTGGGCGGGTCAACCGCCGGAGGGAGACTTCGGTCCATTCTCCTGCGCTTCACTGTCCACGAGTGTCCGCGTCTGCACGCTGTATCCGTCCGGCGCGGCGGGGGTGAAGGCGTCGTTGGGCAGCGAGGTCTTCAGGTCCACCTTCGACAGCGCCGTCTCCCCCTGCTTCGCGTCCCCCAGCCAGCGCGTGAGCCTCTTCGGCACGCACAGGCCCAGGGCCGCGTCGCAGTGCTCCTCCTCCATCCGCACCTCCCCCAGGGTGCCGTCCGGCGCGCGCGTCCGCTTGGCCAGGAAGTCCAGCGAGGGCCAGCGCAGCACATAGGTCACCTCCAGGCCGCCGGCCGCCTCGCCCTCCAGCGCCATGGACAGCTCCACGGCCTCCCGGGCCTGGGGCAGGCCGGTGACGCGCTTCGCCTTCGCGCTGCGCAGCAGCAGCGGCGCGCGGAAGCCCTCCGGCACGAAGGGGGTGAAGATCTCGGTGAGGAACGCGGACAGCTTCTGGGCGGAGACCTGGGGCGTGAAGGTGGTGAACTGCCGGGTCGCCTCCACCTGCTCGTACAGGTGCTTGCCGTCCCACCACACCTGCCGGGCCTGGGGCGCGGACACGGTGCCGCGCATCTTCTGGGGCGCGCGGTACGCGAAGGTGAAGCCCGCGGACACGGCGTCCCCCTCCGCCTGGGTGCCCTCCAACTGGTAGGTCTGGAGCTTCGCGTCGCGCGCGGCCAGCCTCTCGCGCACCTGGGCCATCAGCTCCGCGTCGTCCGCGCCTCCGGACGAGGACGAGCGGCAGGCGAGGACGCACACGAGGGGCACGAGGAGGAGGGCGCGCATGGCGGAAGGTCCGGGGGCTGGAAATGGAAAAAGGCCCCGCTGTTCCCAGGGGGCCTTCGGACTGCCTCGGTGAGGAGGCAGCTTCGGACTACTTCACCGCCACGCCGGTCGCGGAGGAGCTGGTGATGCCGATGATGGTGCCGAACAGGGCGAAGATGCCGTGACGGGGCGTGGTGCTCGCCGACTTCAGGTCCACCTTGGAGGCGCCCATGGCCTTCGCCTCGGTGATGAGGAGCTTGTTGACCACCGTGTCCAGGTCGCTCTGGACGATGTCGATGATGTGGAAGATGGCGGTCAGGCCCAGCGAGCTGCCCTGGATGACGGCCACGGCCTCGCCATTGGCGGCGATCTCGGAGCCGGACACCACGGCGGACTCGACGCTGGTGCAGCCCACGAGGGAGGCGGCGGCGACGGCGGACAGGATGAACTTCTTCATGGTTATCTCCCCAACAGACAATGGCTTGGAAGGTGGCGGACAGCCCGGACAGGCGCTCCGCCGTTCGGTAAGACCCCCAGCGGCGCGGTTCGTAGCAGAAGACATTTCCAAGTCAAGGACCCGGGCCGGGTTATTCCGAGTTGTGTTGGACAATTCGTCCGCCGGGAGACTCAGGACCGGTCGCCCCCCTTGCGGCTGTGAGGCATCTTCGCGCATGCACCCGGTTTCCGTTCCGCGCCCCACCCCGCCCCGCGTCTGGCTGCACCTGCTGCTGTTCGCGGCGACGCTGGGGACGACGTTCCTCGCGTACCTGCTGCTCTTCGGCCGCTCGTTCCCGTTCAGCGAGGGGGGGCTCCTGGCCGAGGACCGGACGCAGGCGCTGTTCTTCAGCGCGTCGCTGCTCGCCATCCTGGGCTCGCACGAGATGGGGCACTACGTGCTCGCGCGGTGGCACCGGGTGGACACGTCGCTGCCGTACTTCATCCCGCTGCCGGTGCCGGGGAGCCTGGGCACGCTGGGCGCGGTCATCCGGCTGCGCGGGCGCATCCCCACCCGCAACGCGCTGGTGGACATCGGCGCCGCGGGGCCGCTGGCGGGCCTGGTGGTGGCGCTGCCCCTGCTCTACTGGGGGCTGCTGCACTCCACGGTGGTGGACTCGCCGTCGGTGCCGTCCTCGTTCCCCGGGGAGTCCTCGCTGTGGGTGCTGGGGCAGAACCTGCTGCGCTGGGGGATGGAGAAGGTGACGCAGGCGGCGCCCGCGATGGAGCCCGTCTACACGAGCCACCAGACGCTCTTCGGCGACAACCTCTTCATGAAGGCGCTGACGTGGCTGGCGCTGGGGCCGGTGCCGGAGGGCAAGGACGTGGTGGTGCACCCGGTGGTGATGGCCGCGTGGTTCGGCCTGCTGGTGACGCTGCTCAACCTGCTGCCGGTGGGGCAGCTGGACGGCGGACACCTGACGTTCGCGGTGCTGGGGCCCAGGGCCCGCTGGGTGGGCCAGGGCGTGGCGGGGGTGCTGCTCTTCCTCACCGTCTTCGTCACCGCGTCGTGGGGCCTGTGGCTGGTGGTGGCGAGCAAGGTCGTGGGCTTCGGCCACCCGGAGGTGCTGCGGCCGGAGGAGCCCTTGAGCCGCTCGCGCAAGGTCATCTGCGCCCTGTGCCTGCTGGCGCTGGTAGGGTGCGCGATGCCCGTCCCCCTGCGCGAGGTGTGGTCATGAAGTACCAGTGCGAGAGCTGCGACCGGCTGGTCAAGGTGGAGGCCTACGTCCTCGAGGACGGCGCGCTGGCCGTGGCGTGCCCGGCGTGTGGGGCGTGGACGCGGGCGGCCCCCTCGACCTCCAGGCCGGCCTCGCCGCCGGGGCCCGCCTCCGCGCGCGCCGAGGAGCGG
>JAFADT010000275.1 GCA_023424585.1 Pseudomonadota bacterium | reverse complement strand
GCCACCCGGTCCTCGAGCCGGGCCTCCAACTGGTCCGCCTCCGCGTCGGTGAACTGGCCCGCGGTGCGCGGATCCTCGCTGTAGAGGGCGAAAGCGCCGCGCAGCCCCAGCTCCCAGGCTCCAGAGGGCATGGCCGTGGCCGCCGCTCGCCTCGAGCGTGATGGCGCTGTCCGCGGCCTCCGCCCGGGCCGTCCGCGCCTGCCTGCTCCAGCGCCTGTCTTCCGAGGGAGAAGGGCGTGAAAACACGGCGGTGTCCGGGCCATGGATTCCTTGACGCGTCGTTTCCACGATCCGCTATGGTGCCCGGCCTTCCTTCCCGAACCAAACGCAGGCGGTCTCCATGGCGGTCCCGTTCATCTCCGAGGTCAAGCGTACCCACACCTGCGGTCAGCTCACGGCCGCGAACGTTGGCGAAGAAGTGGTCCTCTTCGGCTGGGTGCACAACCGCCGCGACCACGGCGGCGCGGTGTTCATCGACCTGCGGGACCGCGAGGGGCTCACCCAGGTGGTGTTCGAGCCGGACAGCCAGGAGGCCCATGCGCTGGCCGGGCACCTGCGCCTGGAGTACTGCATCGGCATCAAGGGCAAGGTGCTGTCGCGCGGCAAGAACGTGAACCCGAAGATGAAGACGGGGGAGATCGAGGTGAAGGCCTCGGATCTGACCATCTTCAACCGCTCGGAGCCCACGCCGTTCCTCATCGAGGACAACGTGGAGACGTCCGAGGAGAAGCGCCTGGCGCACCGCTACCTGGACCTGCGCCGCGCGCCGCTCCAGCGGACGCTGATGACGCGCTCGAAGATGAACACGCTGGCGCGCTCGTACCTGGCGGGCAACGGCTTCCTGGAGCTGGAGACGCCCTTCATGGGCAAGTACACGCCGGGCGGCGCGCGCAACTTCCTGGTCCCCAGCCGCCTGAACCCGGGCAAGTTCTACGCGCTGGCGGAGAGCCCGCAGCTCTACAAGCAGCTGTTCATGGTGGCGGGCTTCGACCGGTACTTCCAGATCGTGAAGTGCTTCCGCGACGAGGACCTGCGCCTGGACCGGCAGCCGGAGTTCACGCAGATCGACGTGGAGATGAGCTTCGTCACCCAGGACGACATCTTCACCATCATCGAGGGGCTGCTGAAGAAGCTGTGGGGCGAGGTGCTGGGCATCGACATCCCGACGCCCTTCATGCGCATGGACTTCTACGAGTCCATGGCGAAGTACGGCAACGACAAGCCGGACCTGCGCTTCGGGCTGGAGCACGTGGTGCTCACGGACGTCATCCGCGAGCACGGCGCGGCGGGCGGCGTGCCCATGATGTGGGAGGCGGTGCAGGACAAGGGCATCGTCAAGGCGATGGTCGTCCCGGCGGAGAAGCCGCTGTCCCGCGCGGAGAGCGACAAGCTGGAGGACTTCGCGAAGCAGGCGGGCGCCAAGGGCCTGGCGCGCGCGAAGGTGGGCGAGGGCGGTGAGTGGACCCAGTCCCCGCTGTCCAAGACGATCACCCCGGCGCTGCGGCAGGCCATCAACCAGGCCGTGAGCGCGAAGCCGGGCGACCTCATCCTGTTCCAGTTCGGGAAGGAGTCGCTGGTGCACACGGTGATGGCGAACCTGCGCGTGCACGTGGCGAAGAAGCTGGGCCTCATCCCCGAGTACGGCAGCGGCGGCCAGTGGCGGTTCCTCTGGGTGGTGAACCCGCCCCTCTTCGAGTTCGACGAGGAGACGAACACCTGGGCGGCGGCGCACCACGCCTTCACCCGTCCGCACGACGAGGACGTGCAGTACCTGGGGACGGACCCGGGCCGCGTGAAGTGCCACCGCTACGACGTGGTGCTCAACGGCTTCGAGATTGGCGGCGGCTCCATCCGCCTGCATGACCCGAAGGTGCAGGCCGAGGTCTTCAAGGCGCTGGGCATCCAGGAGGAGGAGGCGCGCGTGAAGTTCGGCTTCCTGCTGGACGCGCTCAAGTTCGGCGCGCCCCCGCACGGCGGCATCGCGCTGGGCATGGACCGCCTGGTGATGCTGCTGACGGGCGCGGAGTCCCTGCGCGACGTGATCCCGTTCCCCAAGACGAAGACGGGCACGGACACGATGACGGGCGCCCCCGGCGACGTGGACGAGAAGCAGCTGCGCGACCTGCACGTGCGCACGGTGCCGCTGCCGCAGAAGTAGCCGGGAGCCGGAAGCGCCTCGCGCCGGCGGGTGGACACTCCCGGCGCGCCGCTTCGTTCCTCGCCGCACTCCGGGCCTCCCCAGGGGCCCGGGGGAGTGGCTCGAAGGTGACGGGCGGCCCTCCTGCACGGGTGGACATCCTCGCGGCCGTGGCCATTGAGGACCCGTGACGTGCGAGGAGGAGGGCGCGATGCGGGGAAGGGCTTGGGGGGCGTGGGTGATGGCGTGGGTCCTGCTGTGCGCGGGGCCGGTCTTCGCGGCGGAGTCCAAGACGACGAAGATGCCCCCGGGCCTCACCGGTGGCTGGGGCGGGCTGCGCGGGTTCCTCTACGAAATGGGCGTGGCGCTCCAGGTCCGCTACGTGACGGAGCTCGCCTTCAACGCGCGCGGCGGCAAGGGGCATGCGCTGCGGCAGGCGGGCCAGCTCAACGTGGGGCTGGGCCTGGACATGGAGAAGCTGGCGGGGCTGAAGGGCGGCACCTTCCAGTTCACGTTCACGCACCGCAACGGCAACAACCTGAACGTGGACATGGCGCTGGGCAACCTCCAGCTGGTGCAGGAGGTGTACGGGCGCGGCAACATCGGGCGCCTCACGCAGCTCTGGTGGGACCAGCTCTTCTGGGACGAGCGGGTGCACCTGAAGCTGGGCCGCGTCACGGTGGGCGAGGACACGGCGGACTTCCCCTGCGACTTCCAGAACCTGTCCTTCTGCGGCGCGCAGCCCGGCAACATCGTGGGCAACTACTGGTTCAACTGGCCGGTGAGCCAGTGGGGCACGCGGCTGCGCGTGGACCTGAAGAAGGTGGCCTACGTGCAGCTGGCCGCGTACGAGGTGAACCCCCGCAACCTGGAGGAGGCCTTCTACCTGGGCCGCTTCAACGGGGCGACGGGCGTGATGCTGCCCCTGGAGCTGGGGTGGAACCCGAAGTTCCGGGGCGACCTGCTGGAGGGGCTCTACAAGGTCGGCGTCTGGTACGACACGTCCAACGCGCCGGACGTGCTGCTGTCCGACGTGGAGCGGGAGGGGCGCTACGGCGTGTACTTCGTCGCGCGCCAGCAGCTCACGCACGTGCGGGGCGTGGAGAACGAGGCGCAGGGGCTCAACGTGTTCGTGCGCCTGGCGCACACGGACCTGGACACCTCCGCGCAGGACGGCCAGTACACGCTGGGCCTGGGGTACACGGGCATCTTCGGCCGGGCGGATGACGACGTGGGCTTCGCGCTGGGCGCCACGCACTCCAACGGGCGCTACGTCACCGCGCAGCGGCTGAAGCAGGCGCAGGCCCCGGACACGGCGGTGCCCCGCACGGAGTACCTGGGCGAGCTGTACTACAGCCTCCACGCGACGCCGTGGCTCGTGCTGCGGCCCAACTTCCAATACATCCGCCCGGGCGGCGACGAGGCCGCGCGCAACATCATCGTGCTGGGCCTCAAGGGCGCGTTGACCCTGTAGGGCCGATGTGGGGAGAGGCCCCCCTTTCCGTGCGGCTTCGCGGGTGGCCTAGAGTGGGGCCATGGCCCTGTCACCCTCGTGGGATGCGTGGCTGTCGGAGAACCTGCTGCGCGGCGTTCCGGAGGCGTCGCTGATCCGGGCGCTGACCGAGGCAGGGGTGGCTTCCGGGGAGGCTCGCGCGGAGGTGGCGCGCGCGCGGCGGCACCCGGCGGTGGAGGCTGGAGGCTCGCGCCCAACGCTCGGAGCGGAGGTGGTGTCGCTCCTGGACGCGCGCGCGGCGCTGCACGCGCAGTCGCGCCGGACGGTGGAGCGGCGGCGGGGCGTGTCCGCGGAGGAGTTCCAGGCCCGCTACTACCGCGCGCACCGGCCCGTCGTCCTGGAGGACTTCCTGGCGGGCTGGCCGCTCCTGGAGCGCTGGCGGCCGGAGGCGCTGGCGCGGGATTACGGCGACGTGGAGGTGGAGGTCATGGCGGGCCGTGAAGCCCGCGCGGACCACGACGTGTCCCCCGACGCGTGCCGCACGGTGATGCGGCTGGCGGAGTTCCTCCGCCGGCTGGAGCGCGGCGGGCCCACCAACGACCTGTACCTCACGGCGCGCAACTTCGCGCTGGAGCGGCCGGAGCTGCGGGGGCTGCTGGAGGACCTGCGGCCGGCCCCGGGCTTCGTGTTCCCGTCGCGGCAGCCCGGGAGCACCAAGCTGTGGGTGGGGCCCGCGGGCACGCGCACGGCGCTGCACCATGACGTGGACTCGGTGCTGTTCTGCCAGGTCCACGGGCGCAAGCGCTTCTGGTTGGTCCCGTCCTTCGAGACGCCGCACGTCTACAACCGCGAGTTCGTGTGGAGCGCGGTGGACGCCGGGGCGCCGGACCTGGCGCGCTTCCCGGACTTCGCTCGCGCGCACGTGCACGAGGTGGTGGTGGGCCCGGGCGAGATGCTCTTCATCCCCGTGGGCTGGTGGCACCAGGTGCACGCGCTGGACATGAGCGTGTCGGTGACGTTCCAGTCGCTCGACGTGCCGGGCGGCAACGCGCGGTGGCGCACCTTCGGTTGAGGTGGGCCACGCGCGGGGGCCTGACGTCAGCCGTTGAGGTTTTCGTTCCTCGGCGTTTCAGGAAGGGGGGGCATGCGCGGCGGCGGCGTGGGCTCGGGCACTTCCGGGAGCCGCTTCCGGCTGGAGTCCTCCTGCGCGGGGTCGCACGGGGGATTGGGATTCGGGACGATTTTGTATGAGTTCTCGGGAGGCGTCATGGTGTCTGCTCGGGGTGGAGGTGCACTGCCCAAAGGGTTCAGCCCGATTCAAGGGGGACGGCGATGACGTCTTCCCTCCCCCCTGGATGGAGAACGTGGCTCGCGGAGAACCTTGCGCGTGGGGTTGCGTCCGAGCGCCTCGGGGCCCGATTGGAGGCGGCGGGCATCGCGCCGGAGGTTGTCTGGGAAACGATTCGCGCCGCCGAGACACATCCCGCGGTGGCGCGGGCCCGTGAATTCACGGCACGTCTGGGATTGCTGGAATCATTGCTCGAAACGCGGTCGGCGGTGAGGCGACAGGCATTGCCCGCGCCGCGCGTGGAGCGGCGCGTCCGGCTGTCGCCAGCGGAGTCTTTCACTGATTACTACCGGCGAAACCGGCCGGTTGTCATTGAAGGGCTGCTGGAGGACTGGCCGGCGCGGACGCGGTGGACGCCCGCGTGGATGGCGGAGCGGTTCGGTGACGAGACGGTGGAGGTGATGGCGGGGCGGGATGCACAGGCATTGCCGGATCTCCACGCGGACCGCCTGCGCCGGGAGGTGCCGTTGCGGGAGCTGCTGGCCCGGTTCGACGGTGCGCCCGCGAACGACATGTATCTGGTGGCTCGAAACAGCCTGCTCCTGCGGGAGGCGTTCCGGCCGCTGCTGGAGGACCTGCGCGCGCCGGAGGGCTACATCCAGCCGGACCTGCACGGGCCCGACCGCGTGCACCTGTGGCTGGGCCCGGCGGGGACGCTGTCCAACCTGCACCATGATCACCTCAACGTCCTGTTCTGCCAGGTGTGGGGACGCAAGCAGGTGTGGCTGGCGCCGTCATGGGAGACGCCGTGGATGTCCAACGTGCGCGGCTTCTACAGCGCGGTGGACGTGCTGGCGCCGGACCTGGAGCGCTTCCCGGACTTCGCCCGCGTGGCGCTGCACGCGGTGGAGGTGGGGCCGGGGGACACGCTCTTCATCCCGGTGGGGTGGTGGCATGCGCTGCGGGCGCTGGACCCGAGCCTGTCGGTGACGTTCGTGAGCTTCGAGCAGACGCCTGGGATGAACACCTGCTGGCGGGAGGGCTGGCTGGGGGCCATGCCCTCGGAGGAGCACCGATGAGCGCATCGCGTGACGTGGACGCGGAGACCTCGCCGCTGACGCCCGAGTGGCGGCGGTGGCTGGTGGAGAACCTGGTGCGCGGCGTGCCGCCGAAGGAGCTGGTGGCGTCGCTGGAGAGGTCGGGGGTGGACGCGGCGCAGGCGCGGCGGGCGGTGGAGGTGGAGCAACGGGAGCCCTTCGTCGCGGGAGCGCTGCGCGCGGTGGGCATGCAGCGCAAGCTGGAGGGGCTGCTGGACGTGTACGCGGAGCTGTTCCAGCAGACGGAGGGCCCGCCGCGCGTGGACCGGCACGAAGCGCTGGCGCCCGAGGCGTTCTTCGACCGCTACTACTTCGACAACCTGCCCGTGGTGCTGCGGGCCGGGTGGAGCGCGTCGCTGGCGCCGGAGGTCTGGAGCCCCGCCAACGTGGCCGCGCTCCTGGGCGAGCGCGGGGCGAGGCACGCGTGCTGCGTGCCGCTGTTCGAGGACGCGCGGCTGGAGCCCCTGACGCGGGGGCTGACGACGCTCCCTGGACTCACGGCGGAGGACGCGCGCGCCTGTGAGCCTCGCCTGTGGTGGGAGCCGCCCGGGGCGGAGGCCCCCCTGCGCGCGGCGCGGCGCAACGTGCTGCTGGCGCAGGTCCACGGCGAGCGGCGGCTCCAGCTCGTTCCCGCCTTCGAGCTGCGGCGCGTGACCCTGGCCTCCTCCGAGTCCCAGGACGCGCCGGTGCGCCTGGACGTGTCGCTGTCGCCCGGGGACCTGGTGCTGCTGCCGGTGGGGTGGTGGTACGGCTTCAGCGCGCCCGGAGGCGGCGTCGCCGTCTCGTTCGAGGCCTTCGCGCTGCCGGAGCCGAACGTGACCTGGGACGCCGACGCGGAGCCCCAGCCCTCGCCGCTGCCCCCGCGAGACTGAAGGGGCAGGGCGCTACTGATACAGCAGCACCTTGTCCACCCAGCGCATGTGGGGCTGCTTCCGGTGCCAGTCGAGGCGCTCGGCGCGCAGGGCCTGGGAGGGCTCCTCTCCGGACTGGATGCGCTCCCGCACGTCGCGGAAGAAGGCGCCCGCGTCGTTGGGGATCTCCGCCGTGGCGGCGAAGACCGCCCGGGCTCCCGAGGCGACGAAGGCCTGCGGCAGCGACGACGTCTCATGCAGGATGGGCGCGAGGCGGGCCGCGCTGCAGGCGCCCAGCACCACCAGGGGGGCGCCTTGCAGGTGCCGGCGGCGCAGCTCCTCCGCGGTGAGGGCATAGCGGCCGTCCTGCTGCGGCGACAGCGCGATGACCGTGGCGTCCGACAGCGCGCGGTCCACCACGCCGTGCGCGTGGATGTCGATGTCCGTGGCCTGCTCCATCGCCTCCAGCACGCGCTCGGGCGTGGCC
>JAFADT010000268.1 GCA_023424585.1 Pseudomonadota bacterium | reverse complement strand
GAGCGCGCGGGCGTCGTGGAAGCACGACGCCATGCCGCTCGCCGTGAGCGGGTGGCAGCACGCGGCGGCGTCGCCCACCAGCACGGCGCTGCCCATCCACACGGTCTCCGCCAGCCAGTCGTCGTTGGAGGCCATGCGCACCGCGGCCCGCTGCTCCAGCGCCCGCCAGACGGCCTCCCTCAGCCGGCGGGGCAGGGCGAGCAGCAGGTCCGGCTGGTCCCGCACCGTCTGGACGGTGCTGCCCAGGGGCAGGTCCACCATCACGCGCGCCACGCCGGGCTGGATGGCGTACGCCAGCGCGTGCACGGCGCCGCCCACGAACTGGTGGCCATGGTCCGGATGGGTGAGGCAGGCGCTGTCCACGGTCACCCCCAGCATGGTGGAGAGGCGCCGGTGGTGCTCGGCGATGCCCAGCATCCGCCGCACCGGCGACGCGCGCCCGTCCGCGGCCACGAGCAGCCGCGCGTGCACGGTGTGCTCGGCGCCCGCGTGCGAGTAGCGCAGGCGCACGCCGTTCTCGCAGTTGTGCTCCACGGCCGTCACGCGGGCCCGGGTGCGCACGGTGACGCCGCGCCGCCGCGACACCGACTCCAGGAGGGGCAGGGTGAGGGCCGCGTGTTCGAGCGACAGGCCGGTGACACCGCGACCGTAGGGCAGCACGAGCGTGCGGGCAGGGGCATGGAAGCGCACCGCGAAGCCCCTCACGGGCTGGGCCGCCCAGCCCTCCACGACGCTCCCGAAGCCCAGCGCGTGCAGGTCCCGGATGCCCGCGGGGTGGAGCAGCTCCCCCGCGAGCTGCTTGTGCCGGTCCACGCCCGCGTCCAGCAGCAGGACGCTCCAGCCCAGCTCGGCGAGCGCCGCCGCCACCGCGCAGCCCGCGGGCCCACCCCCGGCGATCACCACCTCGGTGTCCTCCACGTGGCCTCCGCTCGAACCCCAGACTCCATGTCTGGCATTGACGAATTATCCATTCATGCGCGGTGTCGCACGCAGAGGAGGCAGGCATGAAAGAGCAGGCAGCGTCATTCTGTCGCACGCAACTGCCGCGGGTCTCCCGGACCTTCGCGCTCAACATCCCGCTCCTGCCCGGGCCCCTGGACCTGGCGGTGACGGTGGCCTACCTGCTGTGCCGCATCGCGGACACGGTGGAGGACGAGTCCCCCGGAGGAGACCCCGGCGCGTTGCTCGACGAGCTGGGAGCCCTGGTGTCGCTGGAGCCGGGCTGGGAGGCCCGCGCCCGCTCGTTCGCGGGGAGGGCGCGGCTCGCGCTGCGCGACGAGGCGCCCCCGGCGGAGGCGGAGCTGGTCTCCGAGACAGCGGCCGTGCTCGAAGCCCTGGCCTCGCTTCCCTCCTGGGTCCAGCCGCCCATCGCGCGGTGCGTGCGCACGATGACCGGCGGGATGAATCAAATCCAACGCATGCATGGGGCGAGCGGGCAGGTCATGGGGCTGCCCGACCTCCAGGCGACGTTCCTGTATTGCTATTACGTCGCGGGCGTCGTGGGTGAGATGCTGACCGGCCTCTTCATCGCCAGCGCTCCCCGGGTCGCCTGGCGCGAGGAGCTGCTCATGCCACGGGCGCCTGCCTTTGGCCGGGCCCTCCAGCTCACCAACATCCTCAAGGACGTGCGCGAGGACCTGGACCGGGGGAGCTGCTGGCTGCCCAGGGACCGCCTGGCCGCGCACGGCCTCACGCCCGCCACGCTGGCCCTGCCCTCGCGCCGCGCGCGCGCCGTGGCGCTGATGGACGAGCTGGTGGCGGTGGCGCGCCGGGAGCTGGACGTCGCGCTCGAATACTCCCTGGCCCTGCCCGCGGAGGAGGCCGGCCTGCGGCTGTTCTGCCTCTATCCGCTCTTCTTCGCGGTGGCGACGCTGGACGCGGTGGAGGGCAACCCGGACGTGCTCGAGCCCGCGCCGGTGAAGATCCGCCGGGAGACGGTGGCGGCGCTGATGCGGCTCACGCAGGAGCGGGTGGCGTCGGACGAGGCCCTGCGGGAGCTCTACGCCCGCTGCTCACGGGGGCCCGGGGGCGGCGTGGAGGCCTGGACCTGATGCGGCGGGCGCGCGACGTGCTGGCGCGGACGCAGGCGGCGGACGGCTCCTGGAAGGGGGACTACAGCGGCCCGCTCTTCCTGGGCCCGGTCTACGTGGCCGGGCTGTACGTGATGGGCCGCGCGCCGGAGCCGCGCGTCCGGGACGGCATGGTCGCCTTCACGCGCGCCCACCAGAACGCGGATGGAGGCTGGGGGCTGGACGTGGAGTCGCCGAGCCTCGTCTTCACGTCGGTGCTCAACTACGTCGCGCTGCGGCTCCTGGGCGTCGGCGCGGACGACCCGGGCCTCTCGCGCGCGCGGGCGTGGTTCCTTCCCCGGGGCGGCGCGCTCGCCAGCGCATCCTGGGGGAAGTTCGTCCTCGCCCTGCTGGGGCTCTACGACTACGAGGGCCTGGCGCCCGTGCCCCCCGAGCCCTGGCTGCTGCCGCGAGCGCTGCCCTTCCATCCGTCGCGGCTCTGGTGCCACTGCCGCATGGTGTACCTGCCCATGGGCTGGCTCTACGGCCGGAGGGCCCGCGCCCGCGAGGCGCCGCTGCTGGCCGAGCTGCGGCGCGAGCTGTACCCCCAGCCCTACGCGGACGTGGACTGGAGGGCGGCGCGCGGCCGCGTGGCGCGCACGGACGGCTACAGCCCCCACGGACCGGCGCTGCGCGCCGTGCACCGCGTGCTGGGGCTGTACGAGCGCTTCCACTCGAAGCGGCTGCGGGCGCGCGCGCTGGACGAGTCCCTGGCGTTGATCCGCGGCGAGGACGAGGCCACGCACTTCATCTGCATCGGGCCCATCAACAAGGTGCTCGACATGGTGGTGTGGCACGTGGCGCGGCCGGAGGGCCCGGAGGTGCGGGCCCACCTGGAGCGCCTGCCGGACTACCTCCAGCCCACCGCCCAGGGCATCACTGTCAACGGCTACAACTCCTCCCAGCTCTGGGACACCGCCTTCGCCGTGCAGGCGCTGGTGGCCTCTGGAGACACCACCGGAGGAGCCCGGGACGCGCTGGAGCGCGCGGGGCGGTACCTGGAGGCGCAGCAGGTGCTGGAGGATTCACCGGACGCCGCGCGGCACTACCGGCATCCGAGCCGGGGCGGGTGGCCCTTCAGCACGCGCGCGCACGGCTGGCCCATCAGCGATTGCACGGCGGAGGCGCTGAAGGCGTGTCTGTTGTTGGAGCCGCTCGGGCTCAATCGCGTCCCGCGCGAGCGCCTGGCGCAGGCCGTGGCGTTCATCCTGTCCCTCCAGAACCGGGACGGCGGCTGGGCCACCTACGAGCGGCGGCGCGGGCCGCGCTGGCTGGAGCGGTTCAATCCCTCGGATGTCTTCGCGGGCATCATGGTGGACTCCAGCTACGTGGAGTGCACGTCGGCCTGCGTGCAGGCGCTGGTGGCGTGGCGCGGGGCGCATCCGGACGCCCCGGTGGGGCGGGCCATCGCGCGGGGCGCGGACTTCCTGCGCCGCCAGCAGCGCCCGGACGGAGGCTGGGAGGGCTCCTGGGGCGTGTGCTTCAGCTA
>JAFADT010000240.1 GCA_023424585.1 Pseudomonadota bacterium | reverse complement strand
CAGTAGACCTTGTCGCCCTTCTCCACGCCGAAGGGGGACGGCGGCGCGAAGGTGCCGTTCACCGTCGTCCCGCCGTTGTGGATGGCGGGGAACATGGGCTGCATGCTCTGCGGGAACCCGAAGGTGGGCTTCGTCAGCTCATCCAGGCGGCCCAGCTCCGCGGCCGTGAGCTTCACGTCCGCGGCCTTCAGGTTGTCCTCCAGCTGCGAGAGCCGCCGCGCGCCGATGATGGTCGAGCCCACCGCCGGCTTCGCCATGACCCAGGCCAGCGCCACGCGCGCCGGGGTGCTCTCGTGCGCGCGGGCGATCTGCTCCAGCGCGTCGACGACGGTGTAGGTCTTCTCGTTCAGGAAGGGCTCGAGGAAGGGCCCCCGGTCCGCCTTCAGCTGCCCTGCGTTCTTGCGGGTGTACTTGCCGCTGAGCGCGCCGCTCTTGAGCGGAGACCAGGGCGTGATGCCCAGCCCATGCTCCAGGGCCATGGGCACCAGCTCCTGCTCCACGCTGCGCTCCAGCAGCGAGTACTCGATCTGCAACCCGATGAACGCGGACCCGCCGCGGAAGCGCGCGGTCACGTTGGCCTCGACGATCTTCCACGCCGGCGTGTCGGAGACCCCGAGGTAGCGGACCTTGCCGGCCCGGACGAGGTCCTCCAGCGCGGCCATCGTCTCGTCGATGGGCGTGTGCACGTCCCAGTTATGGAGCCAGTACAGGTCGATGTAGTCGGTCTGCAGGCGGCGGAGCGAGTGCTCGCACGCCGAGATGATGGACTTGCGGCCGGAGCCTCCCCCGTTCGGATCGCCGGGGTAGAGGTTCCCGCTGAACTTCGTGGCGATGACCAGCCGGTCGCGCCGGGCCGCGTGCCGCCCGACGTGGTCGCCGATGATCTTCTCGGAGTGGCTCTTCGTGTAGAAGTTCGCGGTGTCGATGAAGTTGCCGCCCAGCTCGATGTACCGGTCGATGATGCGCTCGGACTCCTCCACGCTGGTGCCCCAGCCGAGGTCTTCACCGAACGTCATCGCACCAAGGCACAGCGGGCTCACGCGGAGGCCTGAGCGGCCGAGCGTCACGTAATGGTCCAGAGGCATGGTTGCTCCAGGGGATGTGCTACCGTTTCGAGGAGGCCGGATTGGTTCAGCCTTGAATTGATTTAATTTTGTACCAATTTCCGCGCAAGGGCCCATGTCGAGAATCGACCCGGCGAAGATCTGGTCGCTGAACTACACCCTGCTGATGTCGGTCATCGCGGGCGTCTCGCCCGACATCGCCGCGCTGGGGCTGGACACGAAGGAGCTGTTCGTCCTGGCGCAGGTGGAGGAGCACCCCTACCCCGCCGAGCTGGCGGCGACCCTGAGCATGCCGAAGCCGACCATCACCGTGTACGTGAAGCGGCTGGAGGCGGCGGGCTTCCTGCGCCGGGAGCTGGACACCGAGGACCTGCGCCGGCACCGGCTCCAGGTCACCCCGGCGGGGCGGAAGGTGACGGCGCGGGGCCTCGCGCTGCTGTCGGCGGCGTTCAGCGAGCGGCTCGGGCGCCTGGGCGCGGCGGAGCAGGCGCAGCTCCAGCACCTGCTCGAGAAGATGGGCTGACGGCGGCTTGAATCCGGCCGTTTCCCTGGTGCGTAATCCTCAACACGGTGCCGAGGCGCTCCTCGCCCGGCCGGGAGTTCCCGAGACATGCGGACGCGTCGCGCGGGTGAAGTGATTCTGGGTGCGCTGGTGTGCTGGATGCTGGCGGCGTGTGGTGGCGGCGACAAGGTGAAGGTCCGGGGGCACGTCACCAACGGAGGCGGTCAGCAGGCGCAGGGGCTCACCGACGGAGCGCCCGCGCTGGCGGGGGATGGGACGACCTCCGCGGCGGCCACGGTGCGGATCAGCCGCGTGGTGGCGGCCGGCGACCTGTCGAGGCTGGCGGAGGCCGACGTCGCGGCGGACGGCAGCTACACGCTGGAGCTGGAGGACGCGGGGCAGCGGCTGGTCATCGAGGCGGTGAACGCGGCCGGCGTCACGGTGGGCTCCGCGGTGCTGGACTCCGCGGCGCCGCAGGCGGGCCAGGACGCGCGCACGGCGCCGCCCATCACGAGCGAGTCCTCGCTGGAGGCGGAGGTCTACGTCCAGATGGTGCGGGACGGGGACTCGCCCAACAGCGTGGACACGGTGGACCTGCGCGCGCGGCTGAACGCGGAGCAGGCGGCGGCGGTGCGCGGCCAGCTCAAGCAGACGGCGGCCGAGTCCGTGGGGGCGCTGGCCGTGGCGGTGCGCGCGGCGCAGGCCACGCGGCTCAAGGCGTACGCCCGGGCGGGCGTGGTCGTCACGCAGGACCAGCTCTTCAACGCGTCGCTGGACGCGGCCGCGCAGCTGGACGCGGCGCTGGATGCGGGCGGACCGTCCGCGGCGAGCGCCTACCGCACGTTCTTCGCGGCGGTGCGCGCGGCCACGCCCGAGGCGAACGACGTGCAGGACCAGCAGGCGGAGCGCGAGGCCAGCGTCTCGTACCGCATGGTGGTGGACGCGCGGCTGTCCACTGGCGCGGGGATCGCGGTCGCGGACGCGTCCATGCGGGCCGCCGCCTCGCTGGAGGCCGAGGCCACCGAGGCGGCCGTGACGGCCCTGCTCCAGGGCGCTGGCGCCGCCGACGCGGTGTTGAGCCAGGCGAATACCGCGGTCACGACGCTGCGCTCGAACCTGGCCGCCGCCACGTCCGCCAGCCTCGCCGCGTCGGCGTGGGCCTCCTACAGCAGCCAGCTCGCCACCGGCGGCAGCGCGTCCGTGATGGGCGCGCAGCTGGGGGTCACGAGCAGCAACCAGCTCGCCTTCGACTCCGCGGTGCACACGGGAGCGCAGGCCGGGGCGACGCTCGAAGCCACGCTGGGCACGGTGCTGGAGCAGTCCGGCAGGGGGACCGCCACGCTCATCGCGGACGCGGTGGTCAACGCCTTCGCCACCTATGACGCGGAGGTGCGCGGCGCCGCCACCGCCACCCTGACGGGCTTCGGCGCCAAAGCCCCCACCGGCGTGGAGCTGCTGATCATCTCCGAGGGCTCGTTCCGGCTGAAGTAGCCGCGGTGCCCGGGGCCGCGTCGCTCTGGACGGGGCCCCGGTCTGCCCCCTCGCCCACCGCCGCGGCACGCCCCCTCAGTGCTGGTGGCCGAAGCGCACCTCCACCTCCGGGTGCGCCGCGACGAACGCGCGCAGCTTCTTGAAGCTCTCCACGCCCCGGGGCCCGTCCTGCGTGAAGGTGCCCGGCTCCACGTCGTGCTCCCAGCCCCAGCGCGTGTGGCTGGCGTCCCCCAGCAGCAGCACCGGCCCCTTCGTGGAGCGCACGAGGTACGCGGTGCTGCCCGGCGTGTGCCCCGGCACCCAGAGCGCCCACACGGAGCCGTCCCCGAAGACGTCCACCGCGCCATCGAAGAGGCCCTTGGGGTCCGGCGTGTAGTTCCACTCGGACAGCGCCGGCTTGCCCGCCAGCGCGCGGTCCGTAGCGCCCTGCACCACCAGGTTCACGAACGCGCGGCTGCCCGCCTCCCCCGGGCCGGTGTACACGGGCGTCCCAGCTGGCGCGTCCGCCATGCCGCTGATGTGGTCTGGGTGCAGGTGCGTGAGGAAGACGCCGGCCAGCGGCTGGGGCTGCTGCGCCAGCCACTCGCCCAGCGGCGCCAGCACCGTCATCTTCTCCATGTGCATCGCGCTCGTGACGATGCCGCTCAGCGCCGCGCGGTCGGGCGCGTCGCGCAGCGCCGTCTCCACGCCCGTGTCCACGATGAACATCCCCCGCGTCGGGTGGCGCAGCGCGTGGAAGAAGACCTGGATGGGCTCGTCCCCGTCCTCCAGGTGCGCCGCCTTCGCCGTCGGGTGGTCCAGGTTGATGAGGCCGCTTCGGTCCACGGACCAGTCACAGGACGTGACGGTCTCCAGCTCCACCGGCCCCGGCACGTCCAGCGCCGCGAGCAGCGCCTCCGCCGGCCGCGTCACGCCCAGCTCGGACTTCTGGACGGCGTGGGAGGACGTGGCGCAGCCGGTGGCGAGCCCGGCGACGGAGAGGCAGAGCGCGAACAGGGTGGACTTCATGGCGGACTCCTTCTGCCGGCGCGGCGCGCCGGGCGTTCGGGACACGCGGGAAGATGCGGGATGCGCCCGTGGATGGGAATCCGCGAAGACGGCATGATGCCATCCATTCATGGATATCTCCTGGGACGACGCCCGGCTGTTCCTCGCCATCGCGGAGACGGGCAGCTTCAGCGGGGCCGCGCGGCGGCTGCGCATCGGACAACCCACGGTGAGCCGGAGGCTGGCCGCCCTGGAGTACGCGGTGGGCGCGGCGCTGTTCCGCCGCAGCGTGGAGGGCGCGGCGCTCACGGTGGCCGGGGAGCGGCTGCTCGTGCCCGCGAAGAAGATGGCGGAGTGGGCCGGTGAGCTGCACCGCGCGGCGGAGTCCGCGGACAGCGCTCCCCGCGGCATCGTGCGCGTGACGGCCACGCCGTTCATGAGCTTCGACTTCGTGGCCCCCTTCGCCGCCTTCGTCGCCCAGAAGCACCCGGGCCTGCGCCTGGAGGTGCAGTCCCAGGTTCAGTACCAGGACCTGGCTCGCGGCGAGGCGGACCTCGCGCTGCGCGGACGGCCTCCCACGAGCGCGGACCTGAAGCTCGTGGACACGCTGGAGGTCCCCAACGCCGTCCTCGTCTCCAAGGCCTTGAAGGCCCGGCTGCCCAGGAAGGTGACGCTCCAGCAACTGCCCTGGGTGGCCTGGGCGCCCCCCTTCGAGGCCGTCCCGCCCAACCCCCAACTGGAGTCGATGATCCCCGGCTTCGCCCCGGCCTTCACGGCGGACCACTACCTGGTGATGCTCGCGGCGGCGGAGGCCGGCCTGGGCGCGATGGTGCTCGCTCGCATGCCGCACCGCTTCAAGCGCCCCACGCAGCTGGTGCCGCTGGAGGTGGACCTGGGACCCTTCTCCCGGAGCCAGACGCACCTGGTCTGCGCGAAGTCCGCGCTCGACATTCCCCGCGTGCGCCGCGTGTCGGAGCTGCTGCTCGAGGAGTTCCAACGGATCCGCCTGGGTCGATGAAAACCCCCAACGGACACCGGCCCCGCGTATTGTGCCCGCCATGCAATCCGCTCGACCCGCCGCCGCCTCCTACGTCCTCATCGACGCCGAGAACGTTGACTGGGCTGTCTCCAACATCGTCGGACGCAAGCCCGAGCCCCAGGACCGGGTGCAGTTCGACCGGCTCGTCTCCTTCTGTGACACGTACTTCCCCAAGCCCGTGCGCTGCGTGGTGGTGCTCAACGCGCGCGGCGAGCAGCTCCCGGACGCGATGATTGGCTTCGTGCGCGCGCTGAAGTCCGCGGGCTGCGAGGTCGCGCTCCTGCACGGGCGTCCGGACCAGAAGGTCGTGGACCTGGGCATCCTCAAGCTGCTGGAGAACATCCGCACGCAGCGCCCGCAGGCGGCGGTGGGCCTGGCCAGCCACGACGGCGCGGACTTCGCGGAGGCGCTCAAGCCGCTGCTGGAGGAGAAGCGCCAGGTCGCCGTGCTGGGGCTGCGCGAGTACGTGAGCCAGAAGTTCCGCGAGCTCACCCCGCTGGGCCTGAAGGTCGTCGACCTGGAGCTCAACGCCCGCGTGTTCCAGCGCCCCCTGCCCCGCCTCCTGCCGGTCAACGTGGACGAGTTCGATCCCACGCTGTTCATCTAGCCGCGGTTCCCGCTCCGGAGTCCGTCCATGTCATCCGAGTCCGTCCCCTCGCGTGGCGCCGCGTCCGCGTCGCTGCACGCCCTGCTGGAGGCGGAGTGGCAGTACTCGCTCCAGCAGCACCCCACCTACGCGTCGATCCTGGGGGACCGGCGCTGGAACGACCGGTGGGACGACCTGAGCCTCGCCGCGCTGGAGGCGGATCACCGGCACAGCCACGACGTGCTGCGCCGCCTCCAGGGCGTGGACCGCGCCGCGCTGGACAGCGACGCGGACCGGCTGCACCTGGACCTCTTCCGTCGGATGCACGAGACGTGGCTTGAAGAGTACGGCGTGAAGGCCCACCTCCTGCCCCTCAACCAGATGGGCGGCCTGCCGGAGGCGCTCAAGATGCCGCCGGGGCTCCAGACGGCGTACCAGCTGGCGGACACCCTGCGCTTCGAGACGGTGGGGGACTACGAGGACTGGGTGAAGCGGCTGGAGCGCTTCGGCGCCTACGCGGATCAGGTGGTCGAGCTGATGCGCGAGGGCATGCGCCAGCACCGCATCCACCCGCGCATCGTGCTCCAGCGCATCCCGCCGCAGCTGGAGCGGCAGGTGGTGAGGGACCCCACGCGGAGCGGCTTCTACAGCCCCTTCACCCGCATGCCGAAGGACCTCGCGCCGGAGGACGCGCGGCGGCTCTCGCAGGCGGGGCGCGACGCCATCGCGAACACCGTGGTGCCCGCGCTCCAGCGCGCCCTGGACTTCGTCGTGACGGAGTACCTGCCCGCCGCCCCGGAGACCGTGGGCGTGTGGCAGTTCCCGGAGGGCGACGCGATGTACGCGGTGCTCGCGCGCCGGCACACGACGACGCGCCTGACGCCCGATGAGATCCACGCGATGGGGCTCGCGGAGGTCCAGCGGCTGCGGGCGGAGCTGGATGGCGTGATGGCCCGCACGGGCTTCACCGGCACGCGGCAGGCCTTCTTCGAGCTGCTGCGCACGGAGGCGCGCTTCTACGAGCCCACGGGCGAGGCGCTGCTCGCGCGCTACCGGGCGCTGGCCCGGCGCATCGATCCGCTGCTGGAGCGCCTGTTCAGGACGATGCCGAAGCAGCCCTACGTGGTCGAGCCCATCCCGGAGGCCATGGCCCCGGACGTGACGACGGGCTTCTACTTCCCGGCCGCCGCGGACGGCTCGCGCCCGGGCACCTTCCAGGTGAACCTCTACCGCCCGGAGACGCGGCCCGTCTGGGAGATGGTGCCCCTGACGCTGCACGAGGCCGTGCCCGGCCACCACTTCCAGGTGTCGCTCGCCTCCGAGCAGACGGACGTGCCGGACTTCCGCCGCTTCACGTCCTACGTGGCCTTCGACGAGGGCTGGGCGCTCTACAGCGAGTCCCTGGGTGACGAGCTGGGCCTGTACGACGACCCGTACGACAAGTTCGGCCAGCTCGCCTACGAGATGTGGCGCGCGGTGCGGCTGGTGGTGGACACCGGCCTGCACGCGAAGCGGTGGACGCGGAAGCAGGCGCTGGACTTCTTCATGGAGAACGCGCCGCGCCAGGAGCTGGACATCACCAACGAGGTGGACCGCTACATCGCGTGGCCCGGCCAGGCGCTGGCGTACAAGGTCGGCCAGCTGCGCATCCGCGCGCTGCGCGACCGGGCGGAGGCCGCGCTGGGCGCGCGCTTCGACGTGAAGGCCTTCCACGACGTGGTGCTGCTCACGGGGTCGCTGCCCCTGGACGTGCTGGAGGCGAAGGTGGACGCGTGGGTGGCCCGGGAGTCCGCGTGAAGCACCCGCTCGTCGCCGGGCTCCTGCTGGGAGGCGTGGCGCTGCTGGCGATGGCGGCCTGGGTCGCGGTGCGCAGCGCGCGCTACATCTCCCAGGAGGTGCACCCGCCCCGCCAGCCGGTGGGGAGCCCCCCGGGGGACGCGGAGCTCGCGGGCCTGCGCGACGTGGGGTTCCAGGACGCGGACGGCCTCTCGCTCAAGGGCTGGTACCTGCCGCCGCGCGACGGGGCGCTCGTCGTGCTGGTCCATGGGCTCTCGGGCAACCGCACGCAGCTGCTGCCCGAGGCCCGGTTCCTCGCGCGGGCCGGGTATGGCCTGCTGCTCTTCGACCTAGGCGCGCACGGCGAGAGCGGCGGGACGGTGTCCACCTACGGCGACCGCGAGGCCACCCAGGTGCGGGCGGCGGTGGACTTCGCCGCGCGCCAGCCGGAGGTGGACGCGAAGCGCATCGGCGCGCTCGGGTTCTCCCTGGGGGGCTACTCGGTGCTGAAGGCCGCGGCGGAGGATGCCCGCCTCAAGGCCGTGGTGGTGGAGGCCGCCGCCGTGGCGCCCGCGCAGGCGCTCCAGGATGAGCTGGGACACTGGGGCCCGCTGGGCCTGTGGCCCGCGCTGGGGGTGATGAAGCGCGCGGGCGTGGACGTGAACGCGGTGCGGCCCGCCCGGGACATGGCCGCGCTCGCGGGCCGCCCCGTGCTGCTGATCGCGGGCGCGGCGGACCCATGGGTACCGGACGCCGCGCTGGAGGAGCTGCTGCGCCAGGGGCAAGGCCCGTGGGAGAAGTGGCTCGTGCCGCGGGCAGGCCATGAGAGCTACCTCCAGGCCTCGCCAGAAGAATATCCACGCCGAGTGCTGGCGTTCTTTTCGCGCTTTCTCTGAATGCAATGCCTGAGGGGCGGCCGAGGGGCCGTCCGTATGTAAGGAATCTTCCCAGGCGCGATCATTCCATTCCAGGCATGGCATGCTCGGTGACCGGGTTGGCCCAGCTTTCCCATTCTCTTTCATCTCCAACGCTCGGCACCTAACGGTCGGACGACCCTGGGGGACATGTCCGTGGACGCAGCGCTCATGCAGACAGTGGTGGCTCGTTTCACCGCGCAAGCGATCCGGACACCTGACGCCGAGGCGATCCGCTTCGAGGGGACGGGGCTGACGTACGCGGCGTTGGAGCACCGCTCCAACCAGCTGGCGCACCACCTGCGGGGCCTGGGCGTCACCACGGACGTGCTCGTCGGCGTGTGCCTGGAGCGGTCGGTGGAGCTGGGGGTGGCGGTGCTGGCCGTGCTCAAGGCAGGCGGCGCATATCTGCCATTGGACCCGGCCTATCCCGCGCCACGTCTGGCTTTCATGCTGGAGGACGCGAAGGCGCCGGTGCTGCTCACCCAGGCGAGGCTGCGCGCGGGGCTGCCGGCCTTCGCGGGCCCGGTGCTGTGCCTGGACGAGTCCCCCGCCCTCTTCGCGCCGGAGGCCCCGGCCACCCCGGTGGACGCGTCGAGCCTGGAGGGGCTGGCCTACGCCATCTACACGTCCGGCTCCACGGGCACGCCCAAGGGCGTGGCCATGGGGCACCGGCCGCTCGCCAACCTCATCGCGTGGCAGCTGGGCCAGTCCATCGCGGGGCCGGGCACGCGCACGCTCCAGTTCTCCCCGCTGTCCTTCGACGTGTCGTTCCAGGAGCTGTTCGGCACCTGGTGCTCCGGCGGGACGCTGGTGCTGGTGCGGGACGCGCTGCGGCTGGACGCCGTGCTGCTGCTACAGCTCCTGGCGGAGGAGCGCGTGGAGCGGCTGTTCCTGCCCTTCATCGCGCTGCAGAACCTGGCGGAGATCGCCACCTCGCACCAGAAGGTGCCGCCCGCCCTGCGCGAGGTCGTCACCGCGGGCGAGCAGCTCCAGGTGACGCACCACCTGCGCGCGTTCTTCTCCGCGCTGCCGGGCTGCGCGCTGCACAACCACTACGGCCCGTCGGAGACGCACGTCGTCTCCAGCCACGTGCTACGGGGCTCGCCCGACACGTGGCCCGCGCTGCCGCCCATCGGCAAGGCGGTGGACGGCTGCGAGCTGCTGGTGCTGGACGAGCAGAAGAAGCCCGTCCCCCAGGGCGAGTCCGGGGAGCTGTACCTCGCGGGCGTATGCCTGGCGCGCGGCTACCTGCACCGCGAGGCGCTGACCGCGGAGCGCTTCGTGCAGCACCCGCTCAAGCCCGGCACCGGCGAGCGCGCGTACAAGACGGGCGACCTGGCGCGCGTGCTGCCGGACGGCGACGTGGAGTTCCTGGGCCGCATCGACGGCCAGGTGAAGGTGCGCGGCTACCGCATCGAGCTGGGGGAGATCGAGGTCGCGCTGGGCAGCCACCCGGCGGTGAAGCAGGTGGCGGTGGTGGCGCGCGAGGACGTGCCCGGCGACAAGCGGCTGGTCGCCTACGTCGTCCCGGACGGCGCGCTGGAGCACGCGGCCGGCGCGCTGCGACGCCACCTGTCCGCGCGGGTGCCGGACTACATGGTGCCCTCCGCGTTCGTGCTG
>JAFADT010000231.1 GCA_023424585.1 Pseudomonadota bacterium | reverse complement strand
GCGCCAGCCCCCGCGGCGCCCGCCGGCGTGATGCCCAGCAGCCGCGTCAGCCGGGGCTGCACGCCCGTCTCCGCCAGCAGCGCCTGGAGCTGCAGCCGCGCGCGCCGGTTGTCCCGGTGCACCCGCCGCCCGAGGATGAGCTCGTTCTTCAGCGAGTGCTCCCACCCGGTCAACTCCGTCACCGTCACCTGGTAGCCGAACGCCTCCAGCGTCAGCGCGCGGATGACGTTGGTCAGGTGCGAGCCGAACTCGCGCCGGTGCCACGGGTGCTGGAAGAGCAGCGCCATGGATCCGGCCGGCCTCGCCTTCTTCTCCTTCAGCTGCGCGGCCACCTCCGCCTGGCAGCACGGCACCACCGCCACGTGGTCCGCGCCGTGACGGATGGCCGCCACCAGCGCGTCGTCCGTGGCCGTGTCACACGCGTGCAGCGCCATCAGCAGGTGGATGCGCTCCGGATACTGGGCCGCGTCGATGTGCGCCGTCTGGAAGCGCATCCGGTCGAAGCGCAGCCGCTCGGCGCGGCCCCTCGCGCGCTCCGTCAGCTCCGGCCGCCCCTCGATGGACACCAGCTCGCCGCCCGCCGCGTCCTTGAGGAACAGCTCGTAGACGACGAAGCCCAGGTACGCGTTGCCGCTGCCCGCGTCCACCACCACGGGGTTCGCGTGGCGCGCCTGCACGTCCTCCATCGCGGGGCGGAGCAAGCCCACCAGGTGGTTCACCTGCTTGAGCTTGCGCAGCGCGTCCGCGTTGAGGTTCCCGTCGCGCGTGAGCAGGTGCAGCTCCCGCAGGAGCGCTGGGGACTGGTCCGGCAAGAGCTCCTTGCGGACCTGCGGCGCCTTGACGTTGCGCCTCAGACGGACACCACTTCGGTGACCTCCGGGATCATCTCCCGGAGCCGGCCCTCGATGCCCATCTTCAGCGTCGCCGTGGACGACGGGCAGCCCGCGCACGACCCCTTCATGTGCAGGTACACGATGCCGTCCTCGAAGCGGTCCAGCGTGATGTCGCCGCCGTCCTGCGCCACGGCCGGGCGGATCTCCTCGTCCAGGATGACCTGGATGCGCTGCTCCACCGTGCCGTCCGTGGCGGTGGCCTGCCGCGCTGCCTGGATGGCCGCCTCGTCCACCACCGGCAGGTTCTCCGACAGGTGCGTGTCCAGCGTGGACATCACGGAGTCGTTGAGCTCGTCCCACTCGCCCGACTCGCCCTTGGTCACCGTGACGAAGTTGGTGCCCAGCATCACCGCCGTGACGCCCGTGATGTCCATCAGCCTGAGCGCCAGCGGCGACTTCGCCTGCGCGTCGTCGCGGCTGGTGAAGTTCACCGCGCCCCCCGCCAGCAGCTTGCGGTCCACCACGTACTTCAGCGTGCTGGGGTTGGGGGTCCACTCGAGCTGGATGTTCACTGACATGCTGTTCTCCCTACGAAAGTCCGCTTCCTCTAAAGGGCGCCGGGCCCCATAGCAACCTGTCCGGCCGTCAGGCAAACGCCCCGCGCCGGCCATTCACTCCGGATGGAGCCCGGCCCGTCACCGATGTAAGACACGGGCCCTATGCCCTTCCCGCCGCGCCTCGCCCACCTCGCCACCAGGGCCGTCGTGGTGGCCAGGCTGGGGCCCACCTACGCCACCGCCCACCGGGTGGACGCCGAGGAGGCCTCCCAGCGCCTCTCCGCCGCCCTCAAGGGCCCCCTGCTGACCTCCCTCCTGGAGGCCACCTGGACGCAGATGCTCGGGCGCACGAAACGTCTCAAGGAGGAGGGCCTCCTGGAGAAGGTGGCCACCACCCTGGCCGAGCGGCCCCTGCGGCCGGGCAGGGTCGCGCCCCTGACGCCCGGGTGGAGCGCCTTCCTCATCCTGGTGGACCTGGAGGTGGGCACCGCCAGCGACGCCGCCCGCCGCGTCATGGAGTCGGACGAGGGCCGCAGGCGCGCCGCCGCGGGGCTGACGGAGGTCGCGGGCTTCCTCGCCCAGGAGCTGACGCGCGGGAAGTAGGGCGCCCGGCCAGCCGTGGCGGCGGCCGCCACCCGCCGTTATAGGCTGGCGCTGGCCACGCCCATGTCCGCCCCGCTCCCCACCACGCTGCGCCTGCTCACCTCCATCACCGACGTCCCCGCGTCGGCGTGGGACGCGCTCGTGGACCCGGAGTCGGTGCCGTTCCTGGAGTGGGGCTTCCTCGCGGCACTGGAGGAGAGCGGCAGCGTGGTCCCCGAGCGCGGCTGGCACCCGCGCCACCTCACCCTGTGGCGGGGCGCGCGCCTCATCGCCGCCGCGCCCGCGTACCTCAAGGACGACAGCCACGGCGAGTTCGTCTTCGACGCGGCCTGGGCCACCGCCGCCGAGCGCGCGGGCCTGCGCTACTACCCCAAGCTCGTCCTGGGCGTGCCCTTCACGCCCGCCACCGGCCGCCGCGTGCTGGTGGCCCCCGGCGAGGACGCCCCGTCCCGAGAGGCGGACCTCTACACCGCCGCGCTGGAGTACGCGCGCGCCCAGGGCCTCTCCAGCGTCCACGTCCTCTTCCCCACGCCGGCGGAGCTGCCGGTGCTGGAGGCGCAGGGCTACGCCTTGCGCCTGGGCGTGCAGTACCTGTGGCGGAACGCGGGCTACCGCACGTTCGACGACTTCCTCGCCCGCTTCCGCTCCAAGCGGCGGCACCAGCTCCAGCGCGAGCGGCGCGCGGTGGAGGCCCAGGGCATCACCCTGCGCACGCTCCGGGGCGACGCGCTGGAGGAGGTGGACCCGGCCTGGGCCCACCAGCTCTACGGGTCCACGGTGGACCGCTACCCGTGGGGCGTGCGCGCCCTGACCGAGGACTTCTTCGCCCGGCTGCTCGCCGGCTTCCGGCACCGCTGCGAGTTCGTGGAGGCCCGGCGGGAAGGCCGCAGGGTGGCCGGCGCGTTCAACTTCACCGGGCCGCGCGCGCTGTACGGCCGTTATTGGGGAGCGCTGGAGGACCATCCGTTCCTGCACTTCAACGTGTGCCTCTACCACCCCGTGGAGGACTGCATCGCCCGGGGCCGCGAGCGCTTCGAGCCCGGCGCGGGCGGCGAGCACAAGCTCACCCGGGGTTTCGAGCCGCACCTCACGTACAGTGCGCATCTGTTCCTCCACCCCGGCCTGGACCGGGCGGTGCGCGGCTTCCTGGCGCACGAGCGGGCAGCCATCGAGAGCGGCATGCCCCTGTGGTGGGCGGAGACGGGTTTCAAGGAGCGGGCCTGAGCAGCTTCAGGCAGGCCCGCCAACGGGATAGCGAAGCGAAGGCAAGGGAGTCCGCAAACCCATGGCTCAGAAGCACCCACACGATGACGGCCAGGTCGTCACGGAGACCGTCCCCAAGCAGAAGCTGAAGAGGCCGACGCTCTACAAGGTCCTCCTGCACAACGACAACTACACCACGCGCGAGTTCGTCGTGGCCGTGCTCAAGGAGATCTTCCACAAGTCGGAGACGGATGCCGTGCAGATCATGATGCACGTTCATTACAACGGCATCGGAGTGGCGGGCGTTTATACCTACGACGTCGCCGAGACGAAGCTCAAGACAGTGGAGGCCGCCGCGCGGGACAACGGGTTCCCCCTGCGGCTGTCCATGGAACCCGAGGAAGGCTGAACCGTGGCAGGACCATCGATTGCCAAAGAATTGCAGGCCAGCTTCCGCACCGCGCTCGACGAGGCGCGGAAGATGCGTCACGAGTACCTGACGCTGGAGCACCTGCTCCTGGCCCTCACCCGTGAGTCGCGCACCCGCGAGGTGCTCAAGGGCTGCGGCGCGAACGTCAAGCGCCTGCAGGAGAACCTGACCGCCTTCCTGGAGGAGACGGTCGAGCGCCTGCCCGACGACGTGGACGCCGATCCGCAGCAGACCATCGGCGTGGAGCGCGTGCTCCACCGCGCCGCCATGCACGCCCTCTCCGCGGAGCAGAAGTACATCGACGGCGGCGACGTGCTGGTCGCCATGTTCCGGGAGGAGGAGAGCCACGCCCTCTACCTCCTGCAGCAGGAGGGCGTCACCCGCCTGGACCTGCTCAACTTCATCTCCCACGGCATCAGCAAGGACGGCGAGTCCGAGGGCGAGCCGCGCGCCACGCCCGCCGGGGACGACGAGGACGGCGAGACGCAGAAGAAGAGCCCGCTGGAGGCCTACGCCGTCCAGCTCAACAACGAGGCCAGGGCGGGCCGCATCGACCCGCTCATCGGCCGCGACAAGGAGCTGGAGCGCACCATCCAGGTGCTCTGCCGCCGCCGCAAGAACAACCCGCTCTACGTGGGCGAGGCCGGCGTGGGCAAGACGGCCATCGCCGAGGGCCTGGCGCTCCACATCACGGAGGGCCGCGTGCCGGAGGCGCTGAAGGACGCGGTCGTCTACTCGCTGGACATGGGGGCGCTGCTCGCGGGCACCAAGTTCCGCGGCCAGTTCGAGGAGCGCCTCAAGGGCGTGCTCAAGGCGCTCCAGGAGCTGCCGGACGCCATCCTCTTCATCGACGAGATCCACACCATCGTCGGCGCGGGGGCCACGAGCGGCGGGTCCATGGACGCGTCCAACCTGCTCAAGCCCGCGCTGGCGTCCGGCCGGCTGCGCTGCATTGGCTCCACGACCTTCCAGGAGTTCAAGGCGTCCTTCGAGCGCGACCGCGCGCTGTCCCGCCGCTTCCAGAAGATTGAGGTGGACGAGCCCAGCGTGGAGGACACCGTCAAGGTGCTGGAGGGCCTGCGCAGCCGCTACGAGGAGCACCACCACGTGAAGTACGGCGAGGGCGCGCTCCAGGCGGCGGCGGAGCTGGCGGCCAAGCACATCAACGACCGCTTCCTGCCGGACAAGGCCATCGACGTCATCGACGAGGCCGGCGCGGCCGAGCGGCTCAAGCCGGAGGGCGTGCGCACGGGCGTCGTCAGCGCGCACGACGTGGAGCAGGTCGTCTCCAGGATGGCCAAGATTCCGGCCAAGAGCGTGTCCGCGAGCGAGGGCCTCCAGATCCAGAACCTGGACAAGGAGCTCAAGGGCGTCATCTACGGGCAGGACAAGGCCATCGAGGAGATGGTCAGCGCCATCAAGCTGTCGCGCTCCGGCCTGCGCGCGCCGGAGAAGCCCATCGGCAGCTTCCTCTTCTCCGGCCCCACGGGCGTGGGCAAGACGGAGCTGGCGAAGCAGCTGGCCCAGAGCCTGGGCGTGGAGTTCCTGCGCTTCGACATGAGCGAGTACTCGGAGAAGCACACGGTGAGCCGGCTCATCGGCGCGCCTCCGGGCTACGTGGGCTTCGACCAGGGCGGCCTGCTCACGGACGCCGTGCGCAAGCACCCGTACGCGGTGCTGGTGCTGGATGAGATCGAGAAGGCCCACCCGGACCTCTTCAACATCCTGCTCCAGGTGATGGACCACGCGACGCTCACGGACAACAACGGCCGCAAGGCGGACTTCCGCAACATCATCCTCATCCTGACCACCAACGCGGGGGCGCAGGAGATGAGCACCAAGGCCATGGGCTTCGGTGACCCCAGCGTGGTGGTGGACGGCTCGCGGGCGAAGAAGGCCATCGAGCGCACCTTCACGCCGGAGTTCCGCAACCGGCTGGACGGGTGGATCCTGTTCTCCGGCCTGCCCCCCGAGGTCATCCTCAAGGTCGTGGACAAGGAGGTGCGCCTGCTCCAGAAGGTGCTCGACGAGAAGAAGGTCAAGCTGGAGCTCACGCCCGCCGCCCGCGCGTGGCTGGCCGAGCACGGCTACGACCCGGCCTTCGGCGCGCGCCCCATGGCGCGGCTGGTGGACAACACCCTGAAGAAGCCGCTCGCGGAGGCGCTGCTGTTCGGCTCCCTCAAGAGCGGCGGCGTGGCCCGCTTCGACGTCGTGGACGACGCGGTGAAGCTCCAGGCGGAGGCCACCGAGGCCGTGCCGGCCTAGGGCGCCGCGACGTGAATCCCTCGAGGCCCCGGGCCCCCTTCACCTGGGGACTCGGGGCCTTCGCGTCTCCCTACTCCGGCTTGGACTCGACCTTGTACGCGCCCACGGCGCTGGAGAGCTGCTCGGAGATGATCTGAAGCGTGGTGGCCGCCTCGCCGGTGGACCCGATGCGGGCCACGGTGTCGTCCATCATCTTGGACAGGTCATTCACCGCCAGGGTGATCTGGTTGATGCCCACGTTCTGCTGGTTCACCGCGGCGGCGATCTGCCGGACGGCGGCGGCGTTGTCCTGGACGATGGAGGACAGCTCGCGCAGGTTCTGCCCGCTGTCGCGCACCTGCGCCAGCCCCGCCTCCATCCGCTCCGCGCCGCGCTCGGTGATGCGCACCGCGGCGGTGACGGAGCTGGCGATGTCGTCCAGCAGCTCCCGCACCCGCGTGGTCGCCTGGATGGACTGGTCCGCCAGGGCGCGGATCTCCCGCGCCACCACGCTGAAGCCCTTGCCGTGCTCGCCGGAGCGCACCGCCTCGATGGCCGCGTTGAGCGCGAGCATGTTGGACTGGTCCGCCAGGTCCTTCACCGTCTGGGTGATGCCGCCAATCTGGCGCGTGCGCTCGCCCAGCTCCAGGATCTTCTCCGCGATCTCCCCCACCTGCGCGCGGATGTCGTTGAGGCCCGCCATCGTCTGCTCGATGGAGGCCTCGCCCGCCCTGGCCAGGGTGTCCGCGCGCTCGGCGACGCTGAGCACGCTCTCCGCCTTCTGCGCGGCCAGCGTGGACGTCTGCTTGATCTCCTGCGCCGTCACCTGCGTCTCCTGGAGCGCGGCGGCCTGGCGGGAGATGGTCTGCGCCTGCTCGGTGGAGGACGCGTTGAGGTGGTCCGTGGACTGGGTGAGCGCGGTGGCGGCGTGCTGGAGGTTGACCGTCACCTCGCGCAGCTTGCGCACCATCTGCGAGAAGGAGTCGGACAGCCGCCCCACCTCGTCGTTGCCGCGCGCCTGGATGGGGCGGGTGAGGTCCCCGGACGCGACGATGTGGCCCGCCACGGACGTGAGCTCCGCCAGCGGCCGCACGATGCTCCGGCCGAACAGCGCCGCCAGCACCACGCCGCCCGCCTCCAGGAGGAGCGCGAACAGCAGCATGTTCCAGCGCAGCGCGCCCACCTTCGCGTCGATGAACTCGCGCGCCATGCCCACGTGCACGGTGCCCAGCCGCCCCTGCTCCGCCACGGCCGCGGCCACGTCCAGCGCGCGCAGCGTCCTGCCGCCGCGCTGGATGCTCACCTCCGGCACCACGCGCGTGCGGCCCCTGCCCACGCCCGGCTGCGCCTCGATGGCGGCCTTCAGGTTCTCCGGGAAGGCCCCCTGGAACGAGTGCACCAGCACGAAGCCCGTGGGGTCCTGGATGAAGATGTACGCCAGGTCCTCGCGCTCGCGGAACGTCTCCAGGAGCGGCTGGAGCGAGCCCATGCCCGCGGACACGCCCTGCTCCGCCGCGATGGCCAGGCTCAGCGCCACGGCCTCGCCCTCGCTGGCGTGGCGCTCCTCCAGGTTGGACTCCAGCTGGCGGGTGGCGATGAGGGTGAGCAGCAGGGCCACGGAGGCGCTGATGACCGCCGTGACCAGCACGAACTTCGGCGCGAGCCCGAGCCCACGCAGGAAGGAGACGGGGGCGGAGGGCTTCAAGGGAACACTCCCGGGGTGACGTCCTCGGGCGGCCGACCGTCAGCCACCCGGCGCCAGGGACAACGCAGGCGGCCGCGGTTTGTTGGTGGGAAGCGGCTCACCGCGCGCCCCCCTCCGGGCCGCGGGCGGGGCGGAACGACGGGCGCTGACAGCTCTGCAGGATGAGGTCCGCCACCAGCGACAGGGGCGTGCCCCCGTCCGTGGCCTTCAGCTCCACAGCGGCGCGCGGCATGCCGTAGACGACGCTGGACGCCTCGTCCTGCGCCAGGGTGACGCCCCCGGCCTGGCGGATGGCCAGGAGGCCCCGCGCGCCGTCCTCGCCCATGCCGGTGAGCACGCCGCCGCCGCTGCGCCGGCCGTACGCCATGGCCAGCGAGCTGAGCAGCACGTCGCCGTTGGGGCACGGCCCGCCGTGGCTGCGCTGGAGGCGCGCCATGCCCACGCTGTCCACCAGCAGGTCGTGCCCGTCCAGCGGGAAGTACACGCGGCCCGGCTCCAGCCGCTCGCCGTCGCGCGCCACGCCCACCTGGAGCTCGCACACCTGGGACAGCCAGCGCACCATGCCCTGCGTGAAGCCCACGGTGATGTGCTGCGCGACGAGCATGGGCACCGGCAGGTCGCGGGGCAGCTTGGACAGCACCTCCGCCAGCGCGGGCGGCCCGCCGGTGGAGGCGACGAGGCCGAACACGTCCACCC
>JAFADT010000194.1 GCA_023424585.1 Pseudomonadota bacterium | reverse complement strand
GGGGGAGTCCTCGTGGCGAATCAGGGGGAAATGAAAAAGGGGCCCGGCACCGGGCCGGACCCCTGCGGCCCGCTCCCTGACCAACGGGGCGGGCGGGAAGGCCGCGCTGGCTTCAGACGGAGAAGCTCTCTCCGCAGCCACAGGCGGCCTTGACGTTGGGGTTGTTCAGCTTGAAGCCGGACGCCATCAGCGTCTGCTCGAACACCAGCTCCGTGCCGATGAGGTACAGGTAGCTCTTCGGGTCCACGAAGACGCGCACGCCGTCGCGCTCGAACACCTTGTCGCGCTCGCGGGCCTTCTCCGCCCACTCCATGGCGTACTGGAGGCCGGAGCACCCGCCGCCCTTCACGGCGATGCGCAGGCCGGCCTCCGGCGTCCGCCGCTCCTCCAGGAGTTGCTTGAGGCGCGCCACGGCGCTGTCCGCCAGGCCAATGCCCTTGGGGGCCGGCTTGGGGGGCGTCTGAGGGGCCTGGGTCGTCTGGGCCTGCTCGTTCATGGGGTCGTCCTCAATCCTGGGAAGAAGGGCCGCGGGGGGCGCCTTACGACTGGCGCGCCGCGCGCTTCTTCTTGAAGTCCTCGATGGCCGCCTTGATGGCGTCCTCGGCCAGCACGGAGCAGTGGATCTTCACCGGGGGCAGCGCCAGCTCCCGGGCCACGTCCTTGTTGGAGATGGTCATGGCCTGATCCACCGTCTTGCCCTTCACCCACTCGGTGACGAGCGAGCTGGACGCGATGGCGGAGCCACAGCCGAAGGTCTTGAAGCGCGCGTCCTCGATGACGCCCGCGTCGCTGATCTTCAACTGGAGGCGCATCACGTCGCCGCAGGCGGGGGCGCCCACGAGGCCGGTGCCGACGTTCGGGTCGTTCTTGTCGAGCGTCCCCACGTTGCGGGGGTTCTCGTAGTGCTCGATGACCTTCTCGCTGTAAGCCATGCGTCTAACGCTCCTTCACACAACGCTTGAACTGATGCGCCATCCGAGCAACCGATGCGCGGCCGGGCGGGCGGGGGCTCCCGGGCCCGGCGGGAAGTCTTGAGGGGAGGGGAGCGCCTAGTGGGCGGTCCACTCGATGCTCTTGAGGTCGATGCCTTCCTTGGCCATCTCGTACAGGGGGCTCATGTCTCGCAACTTGCGGACTTTGTCCACCACCAGGCGGATGACGAAGTCGACCTCCTCCTCCGTGTTGAAGCGGCCCAGGCCGAAGCGGATGGAGCTGTGCGCCATGTCCTCCTCGACCCCCAGCGCGCGCAGCACGTAGGAGGGCTCCAGGGAGGCGGACGTGCACGCGGAGCCGGAGGACACCGCGACGTCCTTGATGGACATCATCAGGGCCTCGCCCTCCACGTAGGCGAACGACAGGTTGAGGCTGCCCGGCATGCGGTGCTCCAGGCTGCCGTTCACCGTCACCATGTCCAGCTGCTCCAGGATGCCGGTGCGCAGCCGCTCGCGCAGGCGGAACAGGCGCGCGGCCTCCTCCGACAGCTCCTGCTTCGCCACCTCCGCCGCCGCGCCGAAGCCGACGATGGACGCCACGTTCAGCGTGCCGCTGCGCATTCCGCGCTCGTGGCCGCCGCCGTCCACCATGGGCGCGATGCGCACGCGCGGCTTGCGGCGCACGTAGAGGGCGCCCACGCCCTTGGGGCCGTACATCTTGTGACCGCTGATGGAGGCCAGGTCGACGTTCATCTTCTCCACGTCGAAGGGCACCTTGCCCACGCCCTGCACCGCGTCGCAGTGGAAGAGGATGCCGCGCTCACGGCACAGCTTGCCAATCTCCGCCACCGGCTGGACCACGCCGATCTCGTTGTTGGCGAACATGATGGAGACGAGCACCGTCTTGGGCGTCATCGCCGCGGCCAGCTTCTCCAGGCTCACGCGGCCGTCGCGCTCCACGTCCAGGTAGGTGACGCGCGCGCCGCCCGTGGGCAGCTCCGCCCACTTCTTGTACGTCTCGTCCGCGTCCAGGTTGAGCTTCGCCGCCAGCTCCGGGACCTCTTCGGGCGTGACGTCGCGCTCGGCCAGCTGGCCCAGGCGCAGCAGCTTGAGCTCGTCCAGCCGCTCCTGGCGCACGCGCTCCAGGCGCTTGCAGGTGTCCAGGACGGCCTTGTGCTCCGTCTTCAGGGTGATGATGTGGTCGCCCTTGGACTTGTAGAACTCGATGACGCCCTTGATGGCCAGGTTGTCGGACTCCGTCGCGCCGGAGGTGAAGACGATCTCCTTCTCCGACGCGCCGATGAGGTCCGCCACCTGCCGGCGCGCCTTCTCCACCGCGGCCTCGGCCTTCCAGCCGAACGCGTGGTTGCGGCTGGCCGCGTTGCCGAAGTCCTCGCGGAGGTAGGGCAACATCGCCTCCAGCACCCGCGGATCCAGCGGGGTGGTCGCGTGGTTGTCCATGTAGATGGGCAGGCTCAGCATGAAGTCCTCAGGAAGAAGTGACGCGGGAGGGTGGAACGTCCCTCCGCTCCCCGGCGACGCGGTGGGTCCGCGCGCAGCGGCAGGGTCTACATGTGCCCACACGAATGTGGACCGGACTGGTCAATTATAAAATCGACCCCCCTCGGGTCAAGGGAACATGGGGTGCGATGCCCCTGTGTCCGACGCGCCGGGTCGAGGACGGCGCCGGCCTGAAGCAACGCTCCTCTGAAGTGGCGCACTCCGGCCGGGCCGGGTTGGCGCGGGGTGGTCCGAAACGGCGCTTCGGGCGCCCATAAGTGCCTGTTTCGTGGCCTCGCGGGGCATGGCCGGGGGCCTGCACTGGAGCGGTCGCGGAGGGTGCGAACACATGAGCGCCAACGCGAAGTCGCAGGCCCGGAGCAACGCCCAGGACATGCATCAGGACGGGACGGGGCGGCCGTCGTTGAGCCGCCTGGAGGGAGGGCTGGAGCGCTCCCGCTACGCGGACGGCTGGCGGGCGGGCAAGCCCGCGGAGGACCCGGAGAAGGTGAAGAAGTGGGGCCTCGTCACCGCGCGGCCCAGCGAGTTCCTCATCCACATGCGCCGGGGGCGCGTGCGCGAGGTGAGCGGCCAGGGCGCGAGCTGCTTCAAGCTGCCGGGGGACTCGGTGGCCATCGTGCCCACCAGCATCCAGCGGCTCCAGTTCACCGCGGATCAGGTGACGAGCGAGAAGGTGGGCGTGGCGGTGACGGGCCTGGCGGTGTACCGCATCGCGGAGCCGCTGGTGGCCTTCCGGATGCTCAACTTCAGCTACCCGGAGCGCGCGCAGGAGAAGCTGGCGGAGCTGCTCGGGGAGATGTTCGTGGGCGCGGCGCGCCGGCTGGTGGCGAACCTCACCGTGGAGGAGTGCCTCACCCGGCGCAAGGAGGGCATCGCGGAGGAGCTGATGCGCGAGATCGCGCCCGTGCTCTGCGGGCGGGGCCGGCTGGAGGACCGCACCGACACGGGCTGGGGCGTGCTGCTGGACACGATTGAAATCCAGGACGTGCGCGTGCTGTCCGGCGCCGTCTTCGAGCACATGCAGGCCCGCTTCCGCCGCGAACAGGAGCGGCAGGCGCGCGAAGCGGAGCTGGGCAAGGAGCGCTTCGTGCGGCGCGAGGAGACGGAGGCCGAGCGCGTGCTCAACCTCCAGAGGCTCGCCGCGCGCGAGGAGGTCCGCCAGCGCACGCAGGCCACGGACGAGCAGGCGCGGCTGGAGCAGTTCGCGGTGGAGGCGCGGCTCGCCCAGGCGAAGATGGAGCAGGTGCGACAGCAGCAGCAGGAGCGCACGGCCGTGGAGCGGGAGGTGGCGCTCGCGAAGCTGGCCGCGCAGGAGGAGGTCCGCACGCGCACGCAGGCCCTGATGGAGCAGGCCCGGCTGGAGGCGCTGGCCATGGACGCGCGGCTGGAGGAGGCGCGGCTCACGAGCGAGCGGCAGCTCGCGTACAGCCTCGCGCAGGGGGAGCTGGAGCAGCTGCGCTGGGAGCATGAGGCGGAGGCCGCCAGGGCGCAGGTGGAGCTGGACCGGCTGCACCGCCAGCGTGAGGCAGCGGCCGCGCGCCATGACCTCCAGCTCGCCGAGGCCCAGCAGGAGGCCGAGCAGCTGTCCGCCCGGCTCCAGGTACTGCTCGCGAAGCAGTCCCTCGCGGAGGCGGAGGCGGGCATCGCGGAGCTGGAGCTGCGGCGCACCCGCGCGCAGCAGGGGCTGGAGCTGGAGCGGGCGAAGACGCTGCGCGACATCGAGAACTCGGTGAGCCCGGAGGTCATCCAGCTGACACTGGCGCGGCAGCTGCCGCAGGTGGCGGCGGCCTTCCAGCAGCAGATGGGCGAGGTGCACGTGACGGCGGTGGATGGCGCGAATCCCTTTGGCTACATCGCCGCCGCCGTGGAGGGGGTGATGGGGCTGGCGCGCTCGGCGGGCTTGAAGATGCCTGCCTCCCCGGCGCCGCCGCCTGCGGGGTAGCCGCGTCCCCGGCCTCCGCATATAGAAAGGGCCCTCTCAAGGTCCGGACGCGCGGAGGCGGAAGGCACGCATGGACACGAAGAAGCTGACGCTGGCGGCGGTGGTGGCGGGAGTGGCGGTGGCGGTGGTGCCGTGGCTCCTGCCCACCGGCCCGAGCGCCGGGCTGGACGCGGCCCGGTTCCTGGAGTCCGGCAGCCTCGCATGGGGCGCGCTGGTGGTGTTCGCCGGCGGCCTGCTCACCGCGATGACCCCGTGCGTGTATCCGCTCATCCCCATCACGGTGTCGGTGTTCGGCGCGAGGAAGGCGGAGGCGCGGGGCCGGTCGCTGGCGCTGACGACGTCGTACATCGTGGGCATGGGCGTGGTGTTCAGCGCGCTGGGCGTCCTGGCGGCGAAGACGGGCCAGGCCTTCGGCTCCATGCTGGGCAGCCCCGGGGTGGTGATGGGCCTGGCGCTGTTCCTGCTGCTGCTGGCCTCGTCGATGTTCGGCGCGTTCGAGCTGGCGCTGCCGTCCTCCATGCAGACGAAGCTCAGCAACGTGGGCGGCGCGGGCATCGCCGGCGCGTTCGTGATGGGCAGCGTGTCCGGGTTCCTGGCGGCGCCGTGCACGGGGCCGGTGCTCACGGGCCTGCTGGCCTTCGTGGCGAAGTCCGCCAACACGACGCTGGGCGCGACGCTGCTGTTCCTCTACGCGCTGGGCATCGGCGTGCCGTTCTTCCTCATCGGCGTGTTCACCGTGCGCCTGCCGCGCGGCGGCGTGTGGATGGAGTGGGTGAAGAGCGTGCTGGGCATCATGCTGGTGGCGCTCGCCTTCTCGTACCTGAAGGACGCGTTCCCCTGGGCGCGCGACGCGGTGAAGGCGCTGGGCGCGGAGGTCGGGCAGGTGCCCGGAGCGTGGCTGGCCGCGGCGCTGGTGATGGTGGGCGTGCTCGTGGGCGCGGTGCACCGGTCGTTCAAGGAGGGCGCGCGCGACTTCGGCTTCAAGGCGCTGGGCGTGGCGCTGGTGGTGGGCGCGCTGGTGGTGCGCGGCGGCGCGCTGGACGCGCGGCCCACGGGCGAGCTCTGGGTGCGCATGGGCCTGCAGGAGCGCCCCGTGGCGCCGACCTGGCGGTGGCACCACGTGATGCCGGCGAAGACGGCCTCGTTCAGCGCGAGCCAGTTCGAGCAGGTGCTCGCCCTGGCGAAGAAGGAGGGCAGGCCGGTGCTCATCGACTTCTTCGCGGACTGGTGCGCCGCCTGCAAGGAGCTGGACCGGCTGACGTATCCGTCCGCGGCGGTCATCTCCCAGGCGCAGGACAGCCAGTTCCTCACCATCAAGATCGACGCGACGAACAGCGACGACCCGCTGGACGCGCTGATGGAGCAACTGGGCGTGGAGGGCCTGCCCACGGTGGCCTTCGTGAACCCGGACGGCACGGTGCTGACGAAGCCCCGCGTGACGGGCTTCCTGGAGCCGGAGCCCTTCGCGGCGGAGATGCGGAAGGTCCTCCAGTAGCGGGCCCTTCGCGGCCTCCGGGCGCTAGAGGTAGCTCTCCCATCCCAGCCGGCCCCGGCTCGCGAGCACGCGCTCGATCATCAGCTCGTGCAGCGTGAGGAGCGGCTTCGCCACGGCCTCGCCCTCCAGCCGCGCGAGCGCGCCGGCCATGGCCTCCAGCGTGGACATCCCGTCCGGGTGCGGCGGCTTGCGCAGGCGGCGCGTGTCCGGCGCGGGCGGCGGCAGCCTCAGGCCCGGCAGCCGGCGCAGCGCGGGGACCCGCTGCACCATGCGCCGCGCCTGCGCCCAGCTTCCATCGATGACCACGAGCCGCTTCGGCGGAGGCCCCTCCGCCTCCGGCGCGTCCGGGAACAGCAGCCACGTGTCCGGCGCGTCCAGCACCGACGGGTCGAACGGCGACCCCGGCGCGCCATAGGAGACGATGTGGCAGCGGGGCAGCGCCAGCGCCGCGATGCGCGCGGTGTTGGTGCTCTTCTGCGACTCCTTGTTGTGCCGGATGATGAGCAGCTCCGTGCGCGTGGGCACGACGGGCACCTCCGCGCACAGGCACAGGGCGGTGGGCAGGTAGCAGCGCGCACAGCGGCCGGCCAGGTCCTCCGGGGTGCTCGACCTCATTTCGCCGCGGTGCGGTAGCGCTCCATCAGGGCTCGCGCCTCCCGCAGCTTCTCCTCGACGAAGCGGTCGTCCGCGTCCGGTTCGTACTCGGCGTCCGGCGGATCCAACTGGAAGAGGGCGGACAGGCTCGCGGGGGAGACCTCCAGCCACTCGGACGTGCGGGTGAGCGCGGCCTGCCGGCGCCCGGCGAACGTCTCCGGCCCGTCCTCCGGGCCGCACCGGCAGATGCGCGCGGAGTCCCCGGACACGTCCACGTAGAGCCCCAGCACCTCCGCGTCCACCTCCGCCGCCAGGGCGCAGGTGGCCTCGCTGACGTAGGCCGCCATGGCCTGCGCCGCGCTGCGCTCCGTCAACGAACGCACCAGGTACACCTGCCACCCGGCCTCCGTGAGCGCCCCGGCCTCGCTCAGCGGGGCCAGCTCCGCCGGCGGCGCCTGGATGCGCGTCAGGAGCCGACGCACAGGCACCTCCAGCCGCTCGAGCCGGGCGTTCGACGCGGGGCAGAAGAAGACCACGCGGTACTCTCGACTGTCGGCGGCGGTTTCCATGGGCATACGGCGGTGGCCCAAGAGGACCAAAGGACTCCCCAGGCACGCAAGGGGGGAGTTTCGCCCGGGCGCGCTTCCCAGGGCCCCGGAAGGGCTCCCGCCAGGCCGGGGCGCGACCTGCCGGGGCAGCTCCCCCCGCCTGACGCCCCCGAAGGCCCGCCGCTTCCGGTTGCCCCCGCGGAGCCACGCGTTCGCGAAGGCGCGCCAGCCCCCGCGCGCCGCCGGGCAGGCCTCACGCCGGATTTTCACGCCGATTTTCCGTGTCAGGCGGGGCGCGTATCACCCGGAGGCAAATCACACCCATGGAGAGACATTGCGCCGGGGAGTGCCTGGATGTCTGTCTATTCCATGCAAGGAATTGGCGTCTGCCTGAAGTGTTCCAGCGGCACTGGCCGCCATCACGCGGGATGAAGCGCGACCGCGTCTGTCGCATCCGTGAGAAAAAAAGAATCCGGCCCTCGGCGTTCTCTGGGGGAAGGGAGGCGGTCGCATGGAGCCAGGGAGGGAGGAGCCGCCGGTCCGGGAGGGCTCTGGAGGGGAGTTCGCCGCGTTCGCGATCCGCCACCAGCCGGCGCTGGTCGCCATCGCGCGCAACGTCTGTGGCAAGGCTGCCAGTGATTGCGACGACCTGGTGCAGGACGTGCTCGTGCGCGCGCTCCTGCAATGGGAGCGGCTCAAGCGGTGGCCGGAGCCCGCGCGCCGCGCGTGGCTGGTGCGCGTGCTGCACAACCGGTTCCTGGACCAGTGCCGCCGCCAGGGCGCGGAGAAGGACCGCCGGGTGGACCTGCACAACGTCCACATGCTCTTCGAGGATCCGGAGGACGCGCCGGAGCCCGAGCAGTGGGAGTGCGTCACGGAGGACGAGCTGCGCCAGGCCGTGGCGCGGCTCAACGAGAAGCTGCGTCAGGCGTTCGAGCTGCACGCGCGGGGCCTGCGCCACGCGGAGATCGCCCGGCGGATGAACACCCCCAGCGCGGGAACGGTGGGCACGTGGCTCTTCCACGCCCGCCGCCGCCTCAAGGCCATGCTCCACGACACCGCCGAGCGCCGCCGCCAGGAGAGGGAACGATGAGCACCCCGTGTGAGGACCTCCAGCCCTTCCTGGATGGAGCCCTGTCCGCCGAGGACCAGCGCCGCATCCGCGGCCACCTGGCCCACTGCGATGTCTGCTCCCGGCGCTTCCATGACCTCCTGCAACTGGAGATGCTCGCCCGGCTCGCGCTGGAGGACGCGGCGGAGAGCGAGCGCTGGGTGTCCGCCCGCCAGGCCCGTGAGACCATCCCCAGCTCCTGGGACGACGACGTGCCGGAGACCTGGCCGGGGGACGTGCTAGCCACGGAGGCGCCCCCGCCGCCCGAGCGCGAGGGCCGGGCGTGGCACCAGGGCGCCCGCCGCTTCCGCCGCCGGTGCCCGGGGTGCGCCAACTGCTGCCCCTGGTTCGCGAAGACGGAGGCGGTGGAGGCCGTGAGCGTGCCGCGCCTGCCC
>JAFADT010000133.1 GCA_023424585.1 Pseudomonadota bacterium | reverse complement strand
GCCCGTGCCTGTCGCGGCGGCGCCGGGAGCTCCGTCGGCTGGGGGCGCGCCCGTGGGGCGTGCGCCGGGACTCGTTCCGCAGGGGGCCGCCCCGTCGTCGGCCGCTGCTCCGGGGGGGATTCCTCCTGGAGCCGGGGGGCCTCCGCGCGCAGGGGGGCCGGGAGCGCAGCCTCCTGGGATGATTGGGCGGAGCAGCCCCGTGCCGCCGGGGGCTCGGCCTTCTGGCGCGGGGATTCCCGCCGTGTCGAGGCCGCCGCCTCCGGGGATGCATCCCGCCGCGCCCGGAGCACCCGGGCCGCGTCCGGTGAGTCCTCCGGGAGCACCGAAGCCGCCGGGGATGGTCCGCGCGGGACCTCCGCCGGGAGCAGTGCCTCGGCCCGCGCCGGGCACGCCCGCGCCTGTGATGATGAGTCCGGGGGGGGCGGGGCCTGTTCCTCCGGGGCAGCGGCCTCCGATGGCGCCTGGGGTTCCGGGCGCCGGTGCTCCTCCAGGTGCGCGTCCGATGGGGCCTCCTGGGGCTCCGGGCACCGTGCCTCCGAACATTGCGCAGGGCCGGCCGGGGGGGGCACCGCCAGCGCCGGGGGCACCGCCGCGTCAGGGGCCTCCGTCTGGAGCCGTGCCGACGGTGGCCGTTGGCGTGACGGGTCCCGGTGCGCCGGTGGCTGTTCCGAAGCGACCCAGCGTGGCGGTTCCTGTCGCCGTGCCTCCGTCGGGAGGCCCTGCGGTGATGGCCCAGGGCGCGACCGCGACGGCTCCAGGGCAATCTGGCCCGCCGCAGGCAGCCCCCGGAAGCGTACTGCCTGCCGTGGCTCAAGGCTTGTCTGGGGCACCGAATGCCTCTCATGGCAGTGCGCAGGGGGCCGTGGGGGCTGTGAATCCCTCTCAAGGCGGCGCGCAGGCCCCTGTGCCTCGAAGCCTGTCGGTGGCAACGCCCGCCAACGTGGTGGCGGATTCCTTCGAGCGGGCTCCGCCGACAGGGATTGCCCATGACGTGGCGGGCGCTGCAATGCCGGTCATGCAGTTGTCTCCGAGTGGGGCCCAGCTCCCCGCGGCTCGACGCCCGTCCGGGGTGACTCAAGCGGTTGCGGCGACCCCTTCAGGTGCGCCTCCCACGACCGCAGTCGGAGCGGTGTCGGGCCTCGCGGGCGAGTGGGCGGATGCGTTCGCGGATGCCGCTTCCTCGAAGCCGTCGGCGCTGGACGTCAGTGTGCAGGCGGCCGCCACGGCTCAACCGCCCCCGACCTCGTCATTTCCCGAACTCACGCTGGACGCCGATCTTCTCGATGTCGTCGACGTCAGCCCGAGCCCTGAATCCGTCGCGTCCGCGGCATCAGCTTCAGCCACCACCGAGACGGCTCCCGAGCCCGCCGCGGTCCTCACCGGAGATGATCTCTCCGACGACGACGTCCTCGATACCGCTGACGCCATGGCTTCGGAGCCGGCCGCCACGGCCGAAGCCGCGGACATCCTCGAAGTCGATGACGTGATGTCCGCCGACCCACTTGAGGCCACTGAGGCCAAGGCCGTCCACGCTGAAGTGCTGTCTGCGGAGCCGCTGGAAGCCACCGAAGCGAAGGACGTCCTTGAAGCTGCGGATGTGCTGTCCGCGGAGCCGCTGGAATCCGCCGAAGCCAAGGACGTCCTTGACGCTGCGGACATGCTGTCTGCGGAGCCGCTGGGAGTCACCGACGCCAAGGACGTCCTTGACGCTTCGGACATGCTGTCCGCAGAACCAAGCGAGGTCGCGGAGGCCAGGGCAGTCCACGCGGACCTGGACGAGACATCCGCGGTGTCGCTGGAAGCCATTGAGGCCAAGGCCGTCCACGCAGACGGGGACGTGCTGTCCGCTGAGCTGCTGGACGCTACCGAAGCCAAGGCAGGCCACGCGAACCTGGACGTGATGTCCGCCGAGCCTCTCAATGTCACCCAGGCCAAGGCTGTCCAGGCAGACGTGGACGTGTTGTCCGCCGAGCCGCTTGCGCCCCCCGAATCCAAAGACATCCTCGACGTTGATGCCGCGCCATCGGCCGAGTCGGGTGAGCGCCGCACCGCCGAATCCAAAGACATCCTCGACGTCGAGGACGCGACGTCTGGCGAGTCGGGTGCGCGCCGCTCCACCGAATCCAATGACATCCACGACATCGAGGCTGTGCCGTCCACCGGGTCGGGTGAGCGCCGCGCCACCGAAGCCAAGGACGTCCTCGACGTCGAGGACGTAGTGTCCGCCGAGCCGCAGGCCGCTCAGGACATTCCCGAGGCGGATTCCGTCTGGGACTCCATGCCCGCCGCATCGACGGTGGACGCGAAGGAATCCCCGGCGAAGGAGCCCGTCCCAGCACCCGCCGCTGCCGCCCTGACAGTCGACGAGATCCCAGCGGCAACAGAGCCCGAAGCCGCTCTGGCGCCGCCCGTCGCAGTCGAAGCCGCGGAGCCGGAGCCCGCCCCCGTCGAGCCGTCCGCTCCTGATGCGAAGGAGCCGGAGAGCCCCGCCTCCGTGGACACGCTGGACGCGTCGGTCATCGCCGCTCCTGTCACGCCGGACGCAGACGCCGACGCGCTCGAATTCAGCCTGGCGGGAGACTCACCGAAGCCCTCCGCGCCTCCGGAAACCGAGGCCACCGAGTCCTGGCAGGTCGCCGCCGCGCCGAAGCCTGAAGCCGCGCCCGCCGCGCCTCCGCCTGAGTCCCCCAGCCCCGCGCCCATCGAGGAACACCGCGCCGAGATCCCCCCGGAGTTCGAGGTCGCGCTCATCGCCAGCGCGGACGTGGCCCCCAAGCCCGAACTGGAGTCCACGCCCGAACCCGCCGCGCCGTCCGAGGACGCTCCCGACTCCGCGCCCGCCGAGGAGCCCGTGGCTCCGCCGAAGCCGCGCCTCGTGGTCGCGCCTCCAGCCCCGGTCCGCGACCGGACGCCCATCGCCCTCGACGACCTCTCCTCCTCGTCCACCGAGGAGCCCATGCAGCTCGCCTCCACGTGGGAGTTCGTGGGCTGGCAGGGCGGCGGGGAAGGGGAGGGCTCCGTGGGCCACAGCGCGGAGACCACGTGGGCGGACCGCGTCGTGGACCTGGACGTCCCCGCCGCCGCGCCCTCTGCCTCCGAGGATGGCGTGGCCCTGGCCTCCGCGTGGGAGTTCATGCAGCACCCATGGCAGCCGCAGGCCGCCGCGCCGGTGGACCCCGCCCAGGCCCTGCTCGCCGCCGCCAGCGCGTCCACCGATACGTCCACGGACGGCCCCGCCGTCACCGCGGAGCAGGTCCTCTCCGCGCTCGACACGGCGGACTCGCAGGGCATGGTGGGCAAGGTGCTGCTCGCCTACAGCGCGGGTCGCTTCCGCCGGGCCTTCCTCCTGGGGGACAGCTTCGGGCTCGCGCGCGTGGGTCGCGCCTGGGGTCCGGGCAGCGACCGTCCGGAGGTCTCCGCCCTCAAGGTGGACATGGACGCGCCGTCCCTCTTCACCTCCTCGCTGAACGGCCCCAGCCCCAGCGTCTTCAGCGCCCCGCAGTCCCCGCAGGACGAGGCCATCTTCTCCGCGCTGTGCGGCGAGTCCGAGTCCCACCTGCTCGTCTTCCCGCTCCACTCGCGCGGCCAGCCCGTGGCCTTCTTCGTCGCCGAGCACGGCCCCGCGCCCCTCGACGTGGCCATGCTGGAGGAGCTGGGCCGCATCGCGGACCGCGCCGTGGAGATCTGCACCCGCCTCCACCGCTTCCCCTGAAACACGAAGGGCCCCGGAGCCTGGACGCCCCGGAGCCCTTCCTCACGGCATGACCGCGGTGGCGCTCAGCTGCAGCCCGTCGTCGTGCCGCAGTTCGTGCACTTGTAGCAGGCGCCGCTTCGCACGGTGATGGCGCCGCACTGGTGGCAGGGCGGGGCGTCCGCCTGGTTCAGGTACGTGCTGCGCGAGTTCATCGCGGACAGCTGCAGCGTCCCCGCCTGGGCCGGCACCGCCGCCTGCGTCACCGGCTCCGGACGGGTGTCCTCCACCGGCGTCACCTCCACGTCGTCCGCGCAGGGCTCCGTGGGCAGGAACTTCAGCGACAGCCACCGGAAGATGTAGTCGGTGATGGATTTCGCGATGGGGATGGCCGGGTTGCCCGTGAAGCCGCTCGGCTCGTAGCGGGTGTGGCAGAACTTGTCCGCCAGCACCTGGAGCGGCACGCCGTACTGGAGCGCCAGCGACACGCTGGTGGCGAAGCTGTCCATCAGGCCGCTCACCACCGAGCCCTCCTTCGCCATCACCACGAAGAGCTCGCCCGGCTTGCCGTCCTCGTACATGCCCACCGTCAGGTAGCCCTCGTGGCCGCCGATGGAGAACTTGTGCGTGATGGACTGCCGCTCGTCCGGCAGCCGGCGGCGCAGCGCCTTGGGCTCGGGCGTCACGGCGGGCGCGGGCTCGGACACCGCGCGGCGGGCCTCCGGGGCCTTGTCCTGTGACGTGTTGAGCGGCTGCGTGCGCTTGCACCCGTCGCGGTACACCGCGATGGCCTTCAGGCCGCTGCGCCACGCCTCGATGTATGCCTTCTCGATGTCCTCCACCGAGGCGTCGTTGGGCATGTTCACCGTCTTGGAGATGGCGCCGGAGAGGAACGGCTGCGTCGCGGCCATCATCTCGATGTGGCCCATCCAGTGGATGCTGCGCTGGCCCTTGGACGGCTTGAACGCGCAGTCGAACACCGGCAGGTGCTCCGGCTTCAGGTGCGGCGCGCCCTCGATGGTGTCGTGCTTGTCCAGGTACGCGATGATGTCCTGCGCCTGCGTCTGCGGGTAGCCCAGCTTCTCCAGCGCCAGCGGCACCGTCTGGTTGACGATCTTCAGCATGCCGCCGCCCACCAGCTTCTTGTACTTGATCAGCGCGATGTCCGGCTCGATGCCCGTGGTGTCGCAGTCCATCATGAAGCCGATGGTCCCCGTGGGCGCCAGCACCGTCACCTGGCTGTTGCGGTAGCCGTGCTCCATGCCGCGCGCCAGCGCGTCGTCCCACGCCTCCTTCTGCGCCGCGTGCAGCTCCTCGCTCACGCCGGCCACCGGCAGCTGGTACGCCGCCTTGCGGTGCTTGCGGATGACGCCGAGCATGGGCTCCGCGTTGTTGCCGTAGCCCGCGAACGCGCCCTGCTTCTCCGCGATGCGCGCGCTCATCGCGTACGCCTCGCCGCACATGAGGGAGGTGATGGCCCCCGCCAGGTTGCGGCCCGCGGGCGAGTCATAGGGCAGGCCAGACGCCATCAGCAGCGCGCCCAGGTTCGCGTACCCCAGGCCCAGCGGACGGTAGTCGTGGCTGTTCTTCGCGATGCGCTCGGTGGGGTAGCGGCTGAAGCCGACGATGATCTCCTGCGCCAGCAGCACCACGTCCACCGCGTGCTTGAAGGCGGCCACGTCGAAGCCACCCTCCAGCGTGCGGAAGTGCATCAGGTTCAGCGACGCCAGGTTGCAGGCCGAGTCATCCAGGAACATGTACTCGGAGCAGGGGTTGGACGCGTTGATGCGCGCCGTGCCGGAGCACGTGTGCCACGCGTTCACCGTCGTGTCGTACTGGAGGCCCGGGTCGCCGCACAGGTGCGCCGCCTCGGCGATCTCTCGGAACACCTCCCGGGCCCTGTAGGTCTCCATCACCTGGCCGTCGCGCACCGCGCGCGTCTGCCACGGGCCGTCGTTCACCACCGCCTTCATGAAGTCGTCGGTGACGCGCACGGAGTTGTTGGAGTTCTGGAAGAACACCGACCCGTAGGCCTCGCCGTTGAAGGACGGGTCGTAGCCCGCCTCGATGAGCGCCCAGGCCTTCTTCTCCTCGCTCGACTTGCAGCGGATGAACTCGAGGATGTCCGGGTGGTCGGCGTTGAGGATGACCATCTTCGCCGCGCGCCGCGTCTTGCCGCCGCTCTTGATGACGCCCGCGAACGCGTCGAAGCCGCGCATGAACGACACCGGGCCGGACGCCGTGCCTCCGCCCGCGAGCAACTCCTTGCTGCCGCGGATGGTAGACAGGTTGGAGCCCGTGCCGCTGCCGTACTTGAAGAGCATGCCCTCCGTGCGCGCCAGCCCCAGGATGGACTCCATGCTGTCGTCCACGCTGTTGATGAAGCACGCCGAGCACTGCGGGTGCTCCTCCACGCCCACGTTGAACCAGACGGGCGAGTTGAACGCCGCCTTCTGGCGCAACAGCAGGTGCGTCAGCTCCGCGTGGAACGCCTCGCGGTCCACCGCCGACGCGAAGTAGTGCCCCGCCTCACCCCAGCGGGTGAGGGTGTCCACCACGCGCGCCACCAGCTTGCGCACGCTCGTCTCCCGCTCGGGCGTGCCGGGCGTGCCCCGGAAGTACTTCGACGCCACGACGTTCGTCGCCAGCATCGACCAGGACTTGGGGACCTCGATGTCCTTCTGGTCGAAGACGACCTTGCCGTCCTCGCCCTTGATGCTCGCGCTGCGGTACTCCCACGCCAGCTCGTCCGCCGGGTCCACGCCGGGCGTCGTGAAGAAGCGCTCCACCGTCAGCCCCGTGGAGGCCACCGCCGCCTTGCCCTTCGCGCGTCCGCCGCGCCGCGACTCCCTGCCCCCCACCACCGGCTTCCCGCTCAGTTCCTTCTCCATGACGCCCGCCTCCAGATTCACTGAGAGTGCTGATGCAAAGTTTGCAAAATGGCCAACGCCGCGAGATCCCAGAGGATCCGTTGATCAGTTCCAGGTACGGGGACGGTGGCGTTGGGATGGTCCGGGATGGGCAGGCGCCAGCGGGGCCGCCGCTGGAATCCGGGCCCGGGCCTGACTGCCCACCCGCCGGGCGGGCGGATCCATATGATCGCTGGTGGGGTCCGTCAACATCCCCTATTCCCCTATATCTAGTGTCAGGGCGCCGCTTACACACTTCATTTGGTGGACATTCTCAGGCGTCCGGAGCCGCGCCCAAGGCTGATCTAATAACCCTCGCCCGGGTGGCAATGGCTGCTGTGGCTGGCAACGTATCGTCATGACAGTGTGGTGACGGCCGGGCAACGCAGGGGGCGCGTCCAAGCGCTCGTGATCACTCGCGGATGTTTGCTGCCAGTCTGTGTGGCGAGCGGAGGAGCGCGGTCATGCCCCCGCGGCAAGGCAGCCGGGGAGGGGCGGGCTGGCCGGCCGCCTGCTGAACGGCGGCGTCGATTTCGACGCACGGTCGCGTTAGGAGGCGAACCATGCCGCCTCCCTTCCAGCGCCATGTCTTCGTCTGCACCAACCGCCGTCCGGACGGTCACCCCAAGGGGTGCTGCGCCACCAAGGGGGGGGAGGAGGTGCGGGCCGCCTTCAAGGAGGAGCTCGACAAGCGCGGGCTCAAGGGCCGCATGCGCGCCAACGCGGCGGGCTGCGTGGACACGTGCGCCTTCGGCGTCTCCGTGGTCGTCTACCCGGAGGGGACCTGGTACGGCGGCGTGAAGGTGGAGGACGTGCCCGCCATCGTGGAGGAGCACCTGGTGCAGGGCCGCCCCGTGGAGCGGCTCCTGATGCCCTTCAACAAGAAGGCGGAGCGCTGAAGGCGATGTTCCGCCTCGCGCCCCGCCCTGGGGAACCGCGTTGAACCCCGCCGCCTGGAGCTAGTCGCGGCGCTTGCCCATCAGGCGCACCAGCGAGAGGAACAGGTTGATGAAGTCCAGGTAGAGCGTGAGCGCGCCCACGATGCTCACCGTCGCCGTGCTCTGGAAGCCGGTGCCCGCGTGGTACTCGCGCAGCTTCTGCGTGTCGTAGGCGGTGAGGCCCGCGAACACGAGCACGCCCGCGCACGCGCTCACGAAGGACACGGCGCTGCTGTGGACGAAGAGGTTCACCACGCCCGCGATGACGATGCCCACGAGCCCCATGAAGAGGAACGTGCCCCAGCCGCTCAGGTCCTTCTTGGTGACCGTGCCGTAGATGGCCATCGCGCCGTACGTCGCCGACGTGACGAAGAACGCCTGGGCGATGGAGCCGGCCGTGTAGATGAGGAAGAGCACCGACAGCGTCACCCCCGTGAGCGCCGCGTAGGCCAGGAACAGCACCGAGGCCACCGCGCCGGACAGCCTGGGCGCCAGGATGGACAGGAAGAACACCACGCCCAGCTCCACCAGGAACAGGGCCATCCGGTTCTGCACCGCCACGCGCAGCAGCGCCTCGTTGGCGAGCGTCACCATCGCCATCACGCCGGTCAGCGCCAGGCCCGCGAACATCCAGCCATGCACGCGCGACATGAACGCGCGCTGCGACTCCTGCACGAGGACGTCATCCACCGAGCTCGCCTGCCCGCTCTGCCACCCGCCTGAAGATTCCCACGCCATGTGTTCCGTTTCCTTTCAAGCCGGAGCCACCTTCGCCCCGGCGTCTCTTTAACGAGGACCCCTGGAGGACGCCTTAAAGGGCCTTCCAGGCCACCAAAAGCTTCGACGCGACTTCCGTCGTGATGAGCGGCAGCACCCCCCCGCCGCCCACGATGTTGACGATCTCCGACATGGACCCACGGCACACCCCGCCCCACGCGGGCTGCTTCCCGAGCCCAACAGACGCATACGCCGAGTAATCCACGAAGAAGGACGTGGGCAGCACCTGGTTCGTCCCGCAGAGCAGGTGGTCCTCCGGCTGCGTGTCCACCCGCTCCTGCACCACGAAGCCGCCGCCTTGCGTGTCCGAGGCGGCGCGCTCGCACAGCTGGGCCCACGTGTGGGATTCGCCGTAGGCGCCCTTCACGCGCTCCTCGTAGGGCACGGTGCCCACGGAGCGGCCCAGGAAGACGGCCTTGCCGCCGTAGTCCCAGGCGCGCTTGAGCACGAAG
>JAFADT010000102.1 GCA_023424585.1 Pseudomonadota bacterium | reverse complement strand
GGCGGCACGCGCATGCAGCTGCTGGGCGTGCACAAGAGCTTCCCGGAGCTCATCCAGGGCTTCGCGCTGCTCTTCGTCGCCGGGCGCATGGTGTGGCTCGCGCTGCTGGAGCGGCGCCAGCGGCGCGCCCTGGCGCGGGGCCAGCCCCAGGCCGGCGTCGAGGTGCCCCGTGCTTGAGGTGCTCCACTCGCTCCTCTTCTCCACCCTGGACGCGGCCCCCGCCCTGGTCTTCGCCGCGCTGGGCGCCATGCTCTCCGAGCGCGCCGGCGTGGTGAGCGTGGGCGTGGAGGGCATGATGCGCACCGGCGCCTTCTGCGCCGCCGTGGCGGCGATCGTGCTGCCCACGCCCCTCGCGGTGCTCGTGGGCATGGCCGCGGGCGCGGGGCTCGCCGCGGTGCACGGCTTCCTCAGCATCCGCTGGCGGTCGGACCAGGTCGTCTCCGGCATGGCCCTCAACCTGGTGGCCATGGCCGGGGGCACCTTCCTCCTGGAGTCCCTCTACGGCCCCAACGGCACGCCCGCCATCACCCAGCTGTCGCGCTGGAACCTCCCGGGCCTGTCCCACGTCCCGCTCCTGGGCGCGCTGTCCGGCCACGCCGCGCCCACGTACCTGGCGCTCACCCTGCCCTTCCTCTTCCACCTGCTGCTGTCGCGCACGCCGCTGGGCCTGCGCCTGCGCGCCGTGGGCGACAAGCCGCACGCGGTGGCCACGCTGGGCCTGTCCGTCCCCGCCCTGCGCTGGGGCGCGGTGCTGGGCGGCGGGCTGATGGCGGGCCTGGGCGGCGCGGTGCTGTCCACCGCCGTCCTGGACCGCTTCGAGCAGCACACCCCCGCCGGCCTGGGCTTCATGGCCCTGGCCGCCATGGTCTTCGGCCGGTGGACTCCGCTGGGCGCCTTCGCCGCCGCGCTCTTCTTCGCCTTCGGCAACGCGCTGCGGATTGGACTGGCCTCGAGCGCGCCCTGGCTCCTCGACCTGGTCCCCCAGGGCTTCCTGCTCGCCCTGCCCTACCTGTTGACCCTCCTCGTGCTCGCCCTCCAGGGCCAGCGCGGCCACGCGCCGGCCGCCCTGGGCACCCCCTACGAGCAGGAATCCCGGTAATCCCGTCCAGAAGGGTCGGGGTCAAAACGACCCGGGTCTGAAGCCACTTTTGGTCAGGTTCGACCTGGTGAATCTGAAGCGCCGACCTTCCCTGATGCGTCAGGTCATCGCGCGGCGAGCCGCCAACCCCCTGACCTTACTGGATCAGATTTCCGGGTCTTTCCAGTGTGGGCTGATCTGCCGTTGGGTGGACGCTCGGCATGCCGCTGGCATGTGAGTGTGACATGTCGGATTGCGCATCGGACGACGGGCAGGCGCGGCACCCAGACCTGGCCGGCTCCGGGACGCAATCCCCCGGGCTTCGGGCAACGCCCCCGGGCGTTGACGGGCCCGGCTTCCAGGCCGGGGTGGCGTGACATGCAGACGACGACAACAGGCTCGACGTCACCCCAGCGCCCGCGGGTCATCGCGGTCGACATGGAGTCCGGCGGCGTGGAGCGGGTGCGCTCCATCCTGACGCCGGCGGGCTACGACGTGCTGCCCGCGCGCGGGACGACGGCCGCGCTGGAGGCGGTGTCGCGCCACTCCGCGGACCTGGTGCTGCTGGACGTGGAGCGGGCCCGCACGGTGGGCCTGGCCGCGTACCGGCGCCTTCGCGAGGAGCTCTCCCCGCCGCAGTTCCCCATCCTCATGCTCACGCCTTCCGCGGACCGCCAGACGCGCCGCGAGGTGATGGAGGCAGGTGTGGACGACTTGCTGACCACCGAACCCCTGGACCCGCTGGAGCTGAAGGTGCGCGTCCATACGCTGCTGGAGCTCAAGGCGCACCACGAGCAGGGCGGCATCCAGGAAGTGCTCCAGGACCCGCGCACGCGCTGGGTGCGCATGGAGCGGCTGGCCCGCGTGGGCACGCTCGCCGCGGACCTGGCCACGCAGATGGACCAGCTGGGCGTGGGCCTCCAGCGGGCGCTGGAGCACGTGCGCGCCCGCGCCGCGCTGGGCCTGCCGCCGGACACGGAGGAGCTGCTCAAGCTGGGCGTGGCCGGTGAGCAGATGCGCCTGCACGGCCAGCACCTCCTGTCCCTGGGACCCTCCAGCCCCAAGGACATCCAGCGCTTCGACCTGCGGGAGGTGGTGCCGGTGGTGGTGTCGCGCCTGCGCGACGCCGGGCGCCTGGGCCGCGCGGACGTGCGCGTGGTGCTGCCGGAGGACCCCATCGCCGTCGTCTTCAACCGCCGTCAGCTGGAGCAGGTGGTGACGGAGCTCGTCTGCAACGCGGTGGACGCGGTGGAGGACGTGAAGGACCGGCCGCGCGTGGTGCAGGTGGGCGTGGAGATGCCGGACATGTTCGGCGAGTTCGGCCCGCTGCTCTTCGTGAAGGACACCGGCATCGGCATCTTCGAGGACGAGCAGCAGGCCATCTTCTCCCCGTACTACACGACCAAGGCCCCGGAGAAGAGCGTGGGCCTGGGCCTCACGGTGGCGCGCACCCTGGTGGAGAGCATGGGCGGCAAGCTCACCGTGAAGAGCCGCGTCAACCTGGGCAGCACCTTCACGGTGGAGCTGCCCGAGCAGACGTCGTCCTGGTAGGCGCTCCCGCCGGGGCACGGGCGGGGGGAGCGCCTCCCCGCCCGCGCGGCGCCGGCTAGAAGCGGTAGGCCACGCCCGCCAGCGCCTCCATCGTGAAGTAGCTGTCGTCGAAGCGCGGGACGATGGAGGGCCCCAGCCGCAGGTTGAAGTTCACGTTGAGGTTGTTGTTCACGAAGTACTCGAGGCCGCCTCCGAAGAGGATGGGGATGACCGGCCCGATGCCCTCGCCGATGTAGACGTTGAACGGCACGTCGATGCCGGCGTTGATCATCAGCGCGCTGCCCACGGGGATGCCCACCACGAACGCCACCGGCAGCGCCATGCCGAAGAGCGTGTTCCCCCGGGGGAAGTAGATGAACGGCCCCGGCTGGAAGGTGACGGCGAAGGACACCTTGTCCGCCCTGGCGATCATCACCCGCAGCCAGCCCTGGAGCTTGAGGCCCGCGTCGGACGCGTCCACCAGGCCCTCGCGGCCCCAGTTGAAGCTGAACTTGCCGCCGACATCCACGTTGTCCGAGCCGCCGTGCAGCAGGCCCAGCGACAGGCCCGGGAAACCAATCTGCGCGCTGAACAGGTTGCGCCCCGAGCCGACGGTGTCCGCCGCCAGCAGGGACCAGCCCTGGCCGCGCGCCATCGCGGTGCCGGGGAGGGCCAGGAGCACAGCCAGGAGGAAACCAGGAATGAAGCGCTTCACGAGGTTCCTTTCTGCGAAGGACCGCGGCGCGAGGCGCCGCGACCCGGGAGTGAGGGTTGAAGGGGGACTCAGGCCGGCTGGCCGCGCTCGCGGGCCAGGGCCAGGAAGGCGTCGATGAGGGCGGCCAGCCTTCCTTCCGCGCGCTGGCGGGCCTGGGGGAGCGGCTCGCCGGGGGCGAGCGCCTCCTTGTGCTCGAAGTAGTACTTGATCTTCGGCTCGGTGCCGGAGGGGCGCAGGGTGACGCGGCCGCCGCCCTCCAGCACGAAGGCGACGACGTTGGACGGGGGCAGGCCGCCCTCGCCCTGCTGGTAGTCGCGCACGGCCGTCACCGGGGTGCCGCCGATGTTCGCGGGCGGCGACGCGCGGAAGGCCTGCATGATGGCGCGGATGGTCTGCGCGCCGGCCGCGCCGGGCAGCGTCACGTTGCGCTGGGCGCCCACGTGCAGGCCGAAGCGGCGCTGGATCTCCTCCAGGTAGCCCAGCACGGTGGTGCCGCGCGCCTCGCACCACGCGGCCATGTCCGCGACCACCAGGGCCGCGCCCACGCCGTCCTTGTCGCGCGTGGCGGTGCCCACGGTGTAGCCGAGCGCCTCCTCGTAGCCGAAGACGAACTGCGTGCCCTCCTTCGCCGTGCGCTCCAGCGCGCGGTTGGCGATCCACTTGAAGCCGGTGAGCACCTCGTCGTAGGCGGCGTCCAGCCCGCGCGCGATCTCCCCCAGCTGCGTGGAGGACACGATGGTGGTGACCACGTGCGGGCGCGCGCGCTTCGTCCCCTGCGTGAGGACGTAGTGGCCCAGGAGCACGCCCACCTCGTTGCCGGTGAGCAGGCGCAGCCTTCCAGACGCATCCCGCGCCATCACCGCCAGCCGGTCCGCGTCCGGGTCGTTGGCGAGCACCAGGTCCGCCTTCACGCGCTCCGAGGTGGCGATGGACAGGTCCATGGCACCCGGCTCCTCCGGGTTGGGGAAGCGCACGGTGGGGAAGCGGCCGTCGGGCTGCTGCTGCTCGGCCACGGGCGTCACGCGCGGGAAGCCCGCCTCCTTGAGCGCGAGCGTCGCCCACGCGCCGCCCACGCCGTGCATGGCGGTGTAGACGATGGACAGCGTGTCACTGCCCTTGCGGTACAGGCGCAGGTCCAGGATGGCGCGCAGGTACGCGTGGCCCACGTCCGCCGGCAGGTCGCGCCACAGCCCCCTCGCGCGCCCCTGCGCGGGCGTGAGCAGCGGCACGGCGTTGGCGGGCTCCACCTTCGCGATGGCGTCCGCGATGCCCACGTCCTGCGGCGGGACGATCTGCGCGCCGTTGCCCCAGTAGACCTTGTAGCCGTTGTACTCGGGCGGGTTGTGGCTGGCGGTCACCATCACCGCGGCGGCGGCGTTGAGGTGCAGCACCGCGAACGCGGTGACGGGCGTGGGCACCGGCTCCGGGAAGACGTGCGCGGGGATGCCCTCCGCGACGAGCACGGCGGCGGTGTCCTCCGCCAGCTCCTGGCTCAGGCGGCGCGCGTCGCGGCCCACCACCACGCCGCGCGTGGTGACGTCCGGCACGGTGGCCTTGAGGTAGCGCGCCAGGCCCGCGGTGGTGCGCCGCACGACGGCGCGGTTCATGCGGTTGGGGCCGGCGCCCAGCACGCCGCGCAGGCCCGCGGTGCCGAACTCCAGGTCCTGCGCGAAGCGATCCGCCAGGTCCGCCCAGTCCGCCTTCTCGAGCACCTGGGCCAGTTCCGCCTGCGTCTCCGGATCCGGATCCGCCTTGCGCCAGGCCTCCGCCCGCTCCCTGAGTCCGGTGGTGTCCATCGCGCGTCGCCTCGTCGTTGAAGAAAGGGTGGGTCAGCTCTTGTAGTCGGTGAGGTGCTTGCGGCGCACCGGCCCCTTGGGGCCGTCCTTGTTGTCCTGGCACGCGACGCAGAACTCCGCGTAGGGCATGGCCTTGAGGCGCCCCAAGGGGATCGCTTCGCCGCACTCCTCGCACTCGCCGAAGGAGTCCGGGTCCTCGCGCAGCTTGCCCAGGGCCTTCACCACGCGCGCCAGCGTGCCGTCGGTGTTGCGGTTCCGGCTGGACGCGATGGTCTGCATCATCTCGTTGAGGGGCTGCTCGTCCTCGTCGCCGCCCACGCGCGCCTCGTCGGTGCGGTTGGGCTCGATGCGCATGGGCGCCTTGCCGGTCAGCTCCGCGTGGAGCGCCAGCAACTGCTGGAGGAAGTCCTCTCGCTGCTTCGGGGTCACGGTGCGCGCACCCTTCGTCAGTACTGCGCGGTGGAGACTTGCCCGGTGACGATGGCCACGGACGCGGAGGCGCCCAGGCGGTTGGCGCCGGCCCGGATGAGCTTCACCGCGTCCTCCGCGGAGCGCACGCCGCCAGAGGCCTTCACGCCCACATCGTCGCCCACCACCGCGCGCATCAGCTCGATGTCCTTCACCGTGGCGCCGCCGGGCCCGAAGCCGGTGGACGTCTTCACGAACGCGGCGCCCGCGGCCTTGGACAGCGCGCACGCGACGACCTTCTCCTCGTCCGTGAGGTGGCCCGTCTCCAGGATGACCTTCACGGGCACCGGGCGGCTGGCCTCCACCACCGCCGCGATGTCCTCGTGCACGCGCTGGTAGTCGTGCGCCTTGAGCGCGCCCAGGTTGAGCACCATGTCGATTTCACGCGCCCCCGCGCGGATGGCCTCGCGCGCCTCGAAGGCCTTCGCGGACGACAGCGCGGCGCCCAGTGGGAAGCCCACCACGGCGATGGGCACGGCCGTCGCCCCGGCCAGCACGCGCGCCGCGGTGGCCACGTGGCAGCTGTTCACGCACACGGTGGCGAAGCCGTACTGACGGGCCTCCTCGGCCACGCGCACGATGTCCTCGGCGCGCGCTTCGGGTTTGAGCAGCGTGTGGTCGATGTACGGGGCCAGGTCCGCGGCCTTGACGAGCGTGGCCGGGTCCACGCGCGCGGTGGCGACCCTCACGCCGGGCGGGCGCGGGGCTTCCGGGTTCGGAATGACGGCGGGCGCGGGCGGCGCCGCCTCCTGCTGGCCCCTCCAGGCGTGCAGACGGTGGCGGGCCTGGTCGACCAGCTCTTCGAGGACGGTGAAGAAGGCTTCGGCGTCGGACGGCATGCCGGGCCCCTTAGCCCACTCCCGGCGCTCGGGGAAGCGCTCGCGGGAGGGAGGAGTCCCCCGGCGACGCATGGGGTGCCGAGAATGGGAGCGGGGCTGTAGAGTTCCAACCCGTGAAGGTCTTCGCGCGGCTGCTCGCACTCCTGGTCCTCTTCCTCGCGGCGTCGCCGGCCCCCGCCGCGGCGTCGGCCCCCGCGGCCCTCCCCTCCCCCGCGCCGGGGCGGCTCACCGTCTATTTCCTCGACGTGGGCCAGGGGGACGCGGCGCTCATCGTGTCGCCCACGGGCAAGACGCTGCTCATCGACGGCGGCCCCCCGGAGGCCGGCTCGCGGCTGGCGGCGCGGCTGCGGGAGCTGGTGAAGGGCCCGCTGGACCTGGTCATCCTCACCCACCCGCACCTGGACCACCTGGGCGGGCTGCGCGCGGCCTTGAAGGCGGTGGGGGCCAGGCGCTTCATGGACCCCGGCTTCGACCACCCCAGCGAGGCGTACCGCGACCTGCTGGACTTCGTGGGCCGCGAGGTGGGCCAGGTGATGAGCCCGGAGCCCAACCCCCACTCGCCCCAGACGCTGCTCACCGTGGGCCTGGGGGAGGGCGTGGCGCTCACCGTGCTCTGGCCGCGCGTGCCCCAGGAGCCGTTCCTCGCGAACACGCGCTCGGACCCGAACGCGAACTCCATCGTCACCAAGCTCACCTACGGGAAGACGGCGTTCCTGTTCACGGGGGACTCGGAGCCGCCCACGGAGGAGGTGCTGCTCCAGAAGCCCCTGGACCTCACCGCCACGGTGCTGAAGGTGGCGCACCACGGCGGCAAGCACTCCTCCACCGCGGCCTTCCTGGAGCGCGTGAAGCCGCAGGCGGCGGTCATCTCCTGCGGCGTGGGCAACGACTACGGCCACCCGAGCCCGGAGGTCCTGGGCCGCCTGGGCGACGTGCGCGCCCGCACCTTCCGCACCGACCAGGACGGCGAGGTGATGGCGGTGAGCGACGGCGCCACCGTGACGCTGCGCTCGGCGAAGGGCGGCGGGGCCGTGAGCCTGTCCGGCACGCAGCCGGCGGGAGGCCCGGTGGCGCTGGGCCCCATCGAGCCCACGCCGCGCGGCCGCGCCGGCCGCTCCATGGAGAAGGAACCGGAGCCGGGCGCGTCCCGGTCCCGGACGTCGGTGGAGCCCGCGGCGCCCGCGGGCACGTCCTCCACCACGGGTGAGCGCTACGTGTCGCTCAAGGGCAGCAAGGTGTTCCACCGCGAGAGCTGCTCGACCCTGAAGCGCTCGAAGAACGAGCGCACCGTCTACACCCGCCGCGCCGACGCCCTGCGTGAGCGCCGCCCCGCCGAGGATTGTCATCCATGAAGGCCCGCATCGCGCTGGGGGTGGGGCTGCTGCTCGCCACCCTGGCCTGTCAGCAGCAGCCGTCCGCCCCCCCCGCGCAGAAGCCCCCGGAGAAGTCTCGCTACTTCGGCGGCGCGCCGGACGGGAAGCTCCACGTGTACTTCTTCGACGTGGGCGCGGGGGATGCCGCGCTCATCGTCACGCCGCGCGGCAACACGGTGCTGGTGGACTCGGGGCCCGCGTCCGCCGAGTCGCACCTGGTGAACCGGCTGCCGGAGCTGCTGCGCCGCGAGCTGGACCTGGTGATCCTCACCCAGCCGGATCCGAAGCGCCACGGCGCGCTGGAGGCGGTGCTCAAGCGCGTGGGCGCGCGGCGGCTGATGGAGCCGCAGCTGCCCGACACGTCGAAGGCCTACGACGCGCTGCTGACGACGGTGGGCTCGCGCGGGGTGCAGATCCTCTCGCCCGCGCCGTCCTCGTCCGCGCCCGGGGAGCTGGTCCGCCTGACGCTGGAGGACCGGGTGAGCCTCACGGTGCTCTGGCCCCGGGCGCCGGCGGAGCCGCTCCTGCGGGGAGCCGCAGACGCGGAGGGGCGCAACGCGGCGAACTCCATCGTGCTGCGCCTGACGTATGACGACACGTCGATCCTCTTCGCGGGCGGCGCGCGCGGCGAGACGGAGGCCCGGCTGCTGGAGCGCGGGCTGCTGGCCCCCTCCACGCTGCTGAAGGTCGCCTCGCCCGGCGTGGAGGGGGCGAACTCGCAGGCGTACCTGGAGGAGGTGCGTCCGCAGGCGGCGGTGTTCAGCGGCGATGACAGCCTGGAGAAGAGCCCCCAGGTGAAGGAGCTCCTCGCGCGGCTGCGCGGCGTGGACGCGCGGACGTTCCGCACGGACGAGAACGGCGAGGTGCACGCGGTCAGCGACGGCAAGCAGTTCGAGCTCTCGCTCCAGCGCCCGACGAAGGGCGAGCCCGCCGGCACGCGGCACCGCTTCCCGGGGTTGGATCCTCGCCCGCCGCTCCAGCGGACGGTGAAGCCCGCCGTCGCCGTGAAGCCGGCGCCCACCGAACCGCCCCCGGCCGTCCGGACCGAGCCCGCGCGCGACAGCAAGGCCCGCGTCAGCGACGTGACGGACGTGGATGCTCTGCCCACCGCGCGCAAGAACACGCGGGCGGAGGCGCCGGAGAAGGCGGTGCGCTCGTCCTCCAGCAGCACCCCGGGCGACTACCGGGCGAGCAGGCACAAACCCATCTTCCACAAGGCCAGCTGCCGGTCCGTGGGCCTCATCAAGCCGGAGAACATGCTGACGTGGAGCACGCGCGAGGCGGCGCTGAGCACGGGCCGCAGGCCCGCCGGAGACTGTCACCCGTGACGAAGAAGACGAAGCCCCGGTCCCGGGCCACGGTGGACCGCATCGAGGACGCGGTCGCCGTGCTGGTGGTGGATGGCCAGCAGGTGACCCGCGCGCTGGACACCCTGCCCGCAGGCGTGCGCGAAGGGGACGTCGTGGACCTGGAGACAGGAGCGGTGGACGCCGAGGCCACCGAGGCCCTGCGCGCCGACGTCCGCGCCGCGAGGGAGCGCGCGATGCGCGGCAAGAAGCCCCCCGCGGGCGACTTCGACCTCTGAGCCGCGCGCCCGGCGCGACGTGCGAGTGAAACGGAACGTCCTGCTCGACGTGCCGGAGCACCCGGCCGGAGCAGGACGCGCGCTGGGGACCTGCCCGCCGCCTGGCGCGGAGGCAGGCCACCTCATCCGTGGGCTACGGCGTGGAGCCTTCCGCCGGAGGACCCGCGGCCTCACCGCCCGCCGCGGTGCCCTGCGCAGGCGCCGCGGGTTCAGCGGTCCCCGCGGAGCCCTCCGGTGGCGCCACGGGCTCGGCGGCCCCCGGCGCGGGCGTGGCC
>JAFADT010000041.1 GCA_023424585.1 Pseudomonadota bacterium | reverse complement strand
CACGCACCAGGCGGCGGTACAGGTAGACGTGCGCCAACACGAGCAGCGTGGTGACCGGCACGAGGAACAGCACCATCCGGAGCCAGGAGGCCATGAAGGGCTGGGTCTATCCGCGCAGGAGCCGTTCCACGAGCGCCACGTACTGCTGCTTCGCGGCGTCCTTCGCCAGCCCCTTGCGGCCGGCCCACGCGTCGTACTTCGCGCGGCCCTTGATATCGAGCATGCCGGGGCGCTTGCCCTGCACGTCCCCCTCCGTGCCCTGCTTGTAGAGGGAGTACAGCTCCAGCAGCGTGTCGTTCGAGGGGGCCTGGGGCAGCGTCTTCACCCGGCTCTGGGCGGCGCTGAAGTCATCATCGAGGGCCATGCGCGGTCTCCGGCAAGCGTGTGCCAGAGACCTTAACAGCCCCCCTTCACATCGTCGGCAGCCAAAGGTGGCGGATGTCCGCGGGCAGCTGGGCGCTCACGTCCTCTGCCTCGCCTTCGCTGATCTGATGGCGGACGGCGTCCATCACCGCGCGCACCACGGGCTCCACCGCGTCCGGATGCAGGGCCAGGTCCTCGCCCACCAGCTTCAGGAGCTCGTCGCGTCCGAACTTCGACGGACGGGGGTCGGTGTCATGGCGCTCGCACCGATGCAGGAGCTCCGTGAGCTTGCGCGGCAGCTGCGCCTCCAGGTCGTGGGACTCCTCCGCCTGGATGCGCTGCTCCAGGCCACAGAGCACGGAGACGGCCGCCTGCTGGGCGACGCTCGGGGACATGCCGCCCCGTTCACAGAGGTGGTCGATGAAGCGGGCATACGTCTGACTGGCCCGCATCGCACTGCGCCGCGCACGCCGCTCCTCGATGGACAGCTCGCGCCGCTCCTCCGCATGCTCCTCGTCCTGGGGTGCGCCCGAGCGGCGCTGCGGATCACGGTCTTCAGCCATGGGGCTCCTCCCTGTCGGTCCCGGTGGTTGACAGGGTGACCATGCTCGCCCCGGAGGGCACGTCATCGCGGCATGCCGCACAGTCCGCCGGCTGGCTGGCTGCTAGGCGGCCACGCGGCGGACGTAGGTGTCCCAGAGCGCGCCGAAGAAGAAGCCGCCGAAGCGGGCCAGCGCCTCGGCCCGCTGCACGCCGTCCCGGGCGTTGAGCACGCGCAGGGTGGTGAGCTGGCGCGCGAACTCCTCCGCCGTCAGCCGCAGGAAGCCCCGGCCGATGCACGGCGCCTCCGGCCCGTCCCCCCGGTGCAGGGACACGAACAGCGTCGTGGTGTCCTTCCACAGGTCCAGGCCCGGGTCGTCGTAGAGGTCCTTGTAGCCCTCCAGGTAGTACGCCTCGCCGGACTCGCTGAGCAGGTGCAACAGGTACTCCATCCGCTGGCCGCCCTGCCGCGCGCGCTCGCGGGTCATCAGGCGCAGCTCGCCGCGCGTCACCACCAGCGGGCGGGACGACAGCACCGGCGCCGTCACCGTGCCCATCAGCTTCAACGGGTGGCGCTCATCGCGCAGCGTCGCGTCCAGGTCCTCCGTCGTCACGGTGAGCACGAAGCGCAGGGGCGTGGCGTCGTCGCGCTCCGGGTCCCCGGCCTCCAGGTGCGAGGCCCGCACGTCGCCGGACACGAAGCCGTGCATCGTCTCCGTGAAGCGGACGCCCACGGGCCCCGGAGCCTGGGGGGCGGTGGCCTCCGGCAGCGGCGTGTAGTCGATGCTCCACCCGTGCCGCCGCGCCATCAGGACGCAGGCGCGCTCGGCGACGGCGGAGATGGTGAGCAGCGGGTTGATGCCCAACGAGCGCGGCACCACGGAGCCGTCGGACACGTACAGGCCCTCGTGCACCGCGTGGCCGGACGCGCCGGAGAAGACGCGCCCCTCGTGGTCCACCACCCCATCCTCCGCCCGCTCGGCCATGACGCAGCCGCCCAGCGGGTGCGTGCACAGGAGCTCCTTGCCGAAGGCCTCGGACCAGAGGGGGTAGCGCACGAAGGTGCCGCCCAGCGCGGCGGTGGCCCGGCGCAGGCGCTCCTCGATGCGGGTGAGCTGCGGGTCGCGGCCGGCGTCCGGCCAGTGCAGGCGCACGCGGTCGTGCTCCAGCCGCAGCTCGCCCTTGCCCTCGTCGTGGGACATCACCATCAGCGTCTGCGTGTGCTCCACCGCGCCGTGGTCCGGGCCGCGCACGAAGCTGTCCGCCTGGCGCAGCCGCTCCTGGACCCAGTCCAGGATGCCCTCGTCGGTGTCCTCGCCCACCAGCGCCGCGGCCCCCGCGAGCGCCGCGGGCATCAGCGACGCGAGCGCGCCGGGGATGGCGCCCTCCTCGATGATCATCCCCTCGTCCAGCCGCGCGGTGTCGCGCTGGTCGATGACGCCCGCGATGCAGGGGCCCACCGGGTCGCGCGTCTCGTGGTCCTGCTCGCCGTGGCCCACGCCGTGGACGGGCATGTCCAGGTTGTAGCCGAAGGCCAGCACGTCGCCGTTGCTGCTGAAGCGGTGGCCCAGCTTCGAGGACACGGACAGCCCGAGCTCGCGCGAGCGCAGGAGGAGCTCCGTCGTGCCCATGGTGCCGGCCGCCAGGACGACCCGGTCCGCGGTGAGCCACGCGTCGGGCGCGTCGAAGCGCTCTCGGCCGGTGTTGAGGGGGCGGTAGTAGACGCGCCACTTCGCGCCGTCCGGCACCACCGCGCGCACCGCGACCTCGGTGAAGATGCGGGCGCCGTGCGCGTGCGCGTCCGGCAGGTAGTTCATCAGCACGGTGTTCTTCGCGCCGGTGTTGCAGCCCGTGGCGCAGTCACCGCACAGCGAGCACCCCGGCTGCCGCACGCCCGCGGCGTTGACGCCCGCCTCGAACGTCACAGCCACCGGCGGCCGCGTCAGCCGTCCGCCCAGCTTCTCCGCGGAGATGCCGAACGTCTTGAGCTTCTGAAGGGGCGGGTGGTCCTCCGGGTACGGCAGGGGCCGCAGCATCAGCTCCGCGTGCGTGAAGCCGTCCTCCAGGAGTCCCTGCACGTCAGCGCGCAGGGCCGCTGGCCAGCGCGGGTCCTCGAACACGCGCGGGTCGGGGCGCATCGTCACGCCGGCGTTGATGAGCGACGTGCCGCCCAGGCCGCAGCCGTCGATGACGGACACGTCGCCGTTGCGGTGCACCTCGATGAGACCGGTGGGGCTGCCCACGTCCAGGTCGCCCTGGCCCGGGGCGCAGTGGAGCTGGAACTCGGCCAGCGCCTGCGCGGGCGTGCGCGGCATCTCCCCCGGGTGCAGCTCCCGGCCGCGCTCGAGCACGCACACCTGCTGCCCCGCGCGAGCCAGCCGGCTGGCCGTGATGCCTCCGCCATAGCCCGACCCCACGACGACCACGGGGTAGTGGGATGCCAGCTCACTCAACGGGGATGACAGCCTGCGCATGCGCACTCCTGGCGGCCCGACCGCCGCCTTCTTCCTGATGCCGCCTTTTTATTCCCCCCCGCTGACGCCAGGGATGGCGGGCCGCATGCTGCGCGGTCCAACGGCGCGGATCCACTCTCCGGCCCTCCCTCGCCTCCCGCCTGTCCTCGGGGACAGGCCCACGCCTGACCGGCCGGGCAGCGGGCGGCTCACCTGCCCGGTCGGGTCCTCGCCGGTCAGACGCCCGGGGTGCTCATCCTTGAGGGGAAATCCGCCTGCCTGGACCTCGGGAGGAGACCTACAGGAAGCGGCGCAGCACCCAGGCGCCCAGGCTGAGCAGCACGGAGAGGAGGAACATGGACGCCAGCGGCGCGTAGATGCGCGTGTTCCCGCTCTCCACGCGGAGGTCCCCGGGCAGCCGGCCGAACCAGGAGAAGGCGCCGACCCACACCAGCAGGCCCACGACGACGAGCCCCAGGCCCGCCACCACCAGCATCAACCCCACGGGCTTCATCCGGGACGCCCCTCCTCCAGCTCCGAGGCCTCTCCCCCCGCGCGGCGGAAGGCGTTCACCAGCCGGTGCGCGTGGCGCGTCGTCTCCGGCTCTCGGTAGCGGGGGCTGGCCTTCAACACCCACTCCACTGCGGTGTCCAGGTCCATGCGGTGGCCAGGGGAGACGTATACGGGGCTGACGCCCGCGCGGGTGCGGACCGCCATGCCCACCACCTCGCCCTTGTGGGTGATGGGGGACGTGGCGCCCCGCCGCTCCGCGAGCTTCCCGGGCGTGCCCACCAGGAGCGACTTGGCGCACCCGATGGAAGGGATGTCGAACAGCAGCCCCCCGTGGCAGGCGATGCCCAGGCGCCGAGGGTGCGCGGTGCCCTGGCCGTCGAAGACGAGCACGTCGGGGCGGACGGTGAGCTTCTCCCAGACGGCGGCCAGCACCGGCAGCTCGCGGAAGGACAGCAGGCCGGGGACATAGGGGAACGTCAGCGGCGCCGTGGCCACGGCGCGGGCCACCGGCTGGAGCGTCTGCGCGTCGAGCACCACCATGCCGCCATAGCCCGTGTCGTTGCCCTTCTCCGTGGAGATGTCGGCGCCCGCCAGCCGGGTGACGCGCAGGCCCGGCGGAGGTTCGAGGATGAGCTGCTCGCGCAGGCGCTTCTGCAGCGCCACGGCCTCCGTGGGCGTCACGTTCCAGGTGTGCGGTGCTCGCGGTGCCTCCATGCGTCTCCTCCCGTGCCCCCAACACTGTGCATTGTCCGGCCGGAGCGTGACCACCGTGCCCCTCGTCCACGTCCACGAGGCGACGGACATAGACCGGGCGGACCGTGAAGGGGGCGTACAGGAGGCATGGGAATGACTTCGCGGCCCATGGAGCGCGCGGCGTGCCTGCGCGGCGCTCCCCTTCCGCGCACAGCCAGACACCGTGGACGAGGGAGGAGCGCAGGGGAGTCCGCCTGCTCAACCGCCTTCCCTCGCCGGCCCGGAGGTCGCGGGCACGGTACGGCCGGCCCGACAGGCCGGGTTGTCAGGACACCCCAGGAGGCGCCGTCCCGGGCCAGGGGTTCTCTTCCCTGGAGGCACGCGACCATGGCGACGCTCAACATTACCTACGACGGACACTCGGCGGACGTGCCGGTGGAGCTGGAGCGGCACATCAGCGACGCGGACGTGCGCCGCATCGCGGTGGAGCTGGTGCGCTCGGGGGGCGTGCCGGGCCTGCACCGCTTCCAGCTGCGGGATGAGGCCTTCCAGCACTACGTCGTGGACCGCTTCCGCGGTGCGCACGGCGAGGAGCGCATCTACCTGCGTCCGAAGGTGCCCTTCGGGGCGTGCTGAGGACGGCCGACATGCGCATCGTCTTCTGTGGCGTGGGGGCCATCGGGTCCGCGGCGTCGCTGTTGTGCCGCAACCTGGACGCGACGCTGGTGTTCATCGACTTCGACCGGGTGGAGTCGAAGAACCTGCTGTCACAGGCCTACGTGAAGCCGTCCGTCGGCAAGAACAAGGCGGAGGCGCTGAAGCTCCAATTGCACAACCTGCACGGCGTGAAGGCGGAGTCCTTCGGCGTGCGCCTCACGCGCGACAACGTGGAGGCGCTGTGCAGGGGCGCCGACCTGCTGGTGGACGCCTTCGACAACCAGGACAGCCGCCAGCTGCTCAGCGACCATGCCCGGAAGACGGGTACGCCGCTGGTGCACGGCGCGGTGGCCGCGGACGGCGCGTTCGGACTGGTGCGCTGGGATGAACGCTTCACGCCCGACGCCGAGGACACCCAAGGCCAGACCACCTGCGAGGGCGGCGAGCACCTGCCGTTCCTGGGCCTGCTGGCCGCGACGCTCGCGCGGGCGGTGCAGGACTTCCTCCAGCACGGGGTGAAGCGGGATGCCTTCGTGAACCTGAGCGCGGTCACCCCGGTTGTGGGTCAGGGCTGAGCGCCCACCGTCAGCCCGCGCGCGCCAGGGCCTCGCGCTCCTGGTCGAAGCGCACGAGCGCCTCGACGATGTCCTCCTTCGAGTCCGTGAGGAGCAGGTGGCGCGCGTACTGTTGTCCGCGAGCCAGGTGCTCCAGCAGCGGGTACACGGGCCGGGTCTTCGTCCAGAACTCGCGTCCCAGGAAGAGCATGGGGCTGATGACGCCCGCGGTGTTGTAGTGGTTCTGGCAGGCGTCCTGGAAGACCTCCTGCACGGTGCCCGCGCTGCCGGGAGAATAGATGACGCCGCCCCGGGCGATGGAGAGCAGTCCCTCCTCGCGCACGCTGTTGGCGAAGTACTTCGCGATGCGCGTGGCGAAGGGGTTGGGCGGCTCGTGGCCGTAGAGCCAGGTGGGGATGCCCAGGCTGTCGCCCATCGCCGCCGCGTCGCGAAGCGGCCAGGTGGCCCGCACTTCGAAGGCACGCGAGAGCCAGTCCGCGTCCTGGTAGGACGGAGCCTGGGCCAGGACCGCGAGTGCCGCGTCCAGGTCCTCATCCGCCCGTGGCGCGAACCACGCGCCCAGGTGCGTGGCCTCCATGGCGCCCGGGCCGCCGCCGCTCACCAGGAAGAACCCCAGGCGCGCCAGTGCACGGGCCAACTCCGCCACGGAGCGGTAGTCGTCCTGGCCTCGCAGCATGGAATGGCCGCCCATGATGGCCACCACCCGGCGGGGCTTGCCCTGCTCCAGCAGCGCCTCCTCCAGCGCGTCGCTGATGGCGTGGTCATGAAGCCGCTGGGCCAGGGTCTCCAGGATGGAGGCCGGGTGGGCCCCGCCGCGCGAGTTCCAGTGCGCGTAGACGCGCGCATCCAGCGTGTCCGCGTAGGTCTCCGGACGGGTCGGGTCAAAGCCCGCGTACAGCTCCTCCGGCGTGTAGAGGCTGCCCCGATACGGGCAATAGGGCAGCCCCGAGAAGGGCGGGAACACCATGGCGCCCCGCGCGAGGACGTGATGCAGGGTCGCGGGCTCCAGGAGGCAGCCCAGGAAGACAGTACCGGCGAGGTCCGCGCCGAGCAGCGCATCGCTCCACGCGCGCAGGTCCAGCCCCTGGAGGACGACGTTGGCGAGGCTGCGGCCTTCGCGAAGGTGCTGCTCGAATGCGGCCAGGGTCTCGAGTTCCGTCATGGGTATCTCACCGCGATACTACACGCGGCTTGTCCTCTGGCCGCGGACGGTGTCCCTCAGCACCTGGCTCCAAGCCACGTCGTGGCCGGGGCCCGTCAGGAAAGGAGCTTCACCGCGTCATTCTTCCCCAGAAAGGAGGGATGCCCATGCTGAACCCCAATGCGCTGGATCCGCAGCGACCCGCCACGAAGGTGGCTTCTCCAGAGACCCTGGAGCTGGCCATCGCATCCTTCCGTGGCAGTCCGCTCGGCACCTGACCCTCGAATCCGCCGCCCGGCAGACCGGGATGGCGTGGACAGGGGCCGGGTTCCCGAGGGGGGACCCGGCCCCTGTCGCGTCCGGGTCCTCCCTCGAAGGTCGAAACACCTCGGGATGTAGCTCAGCCTGGTTGAGAGCGTGCGCCTCGGGCGCGCAAGGTCGCTGGTTCGAATCCAGTCATCCCGACTTCAAATCAAAACACAGACATTCCGCCGGGGTAGCCCAACTTGGTAGAGGCGCCGCGCTCAGAACGCGGAGGTTGCGGGTTCGAATCCCGCCTTCGGCACTTCAAGAAGGCTCGTAATCCTCAGGGGTTACGGGCCTTTTGTCTTTCTAGCTTCCTGCCATTGCCCCCCTATTGCCCCTCTCCAGCACGGGGCCGTCCAGGAGCCTCTCCGCGTCCTGCTTCACTTCGGGGCTGAGATGCGCGTGCCGCATGGGCATCTCGATGATGGCGTGCCCGACGACCTTCAGCGGCACGCCCCTCATGGCAAGGTGGCTGCCGCCACTCCCGTTGTGGTTGTGACGGCAGCCATAAGACTTTCCATGGATTGGGGGACTGGCGCGGGAATGTTCGCGTTCGGCGTCGGCTGTTTCGCGGGCACCTGGCTGAATGATAGTTTCCTCCAGGCCCTCATTCCGGCATTTCTCTGGGAGCACTTTGGGAATGATGGGGCGAGAAGCAATATCGGGGCAGGAATTCGCGGCCCCAGTTGCAGCCTGGGGCCGAATGGCACTGTCAGGTGAAACCAAGGGAGCTATTCTTCTCCGGCAGAATCACTTAAGGATCACTTTGATCAACACGGAGCAGCTATGGGGGGAGCAAAAGATATGACGCAGTATCTGAGAATGGCCGATGCGTTCTCCCGGAATCTATTCGGCGCACAGCGGTTTCCTGTCGATGGATTCACTCCCGGCGTGACCCGCTACGTCAAGAACGGTCGATACATTGACCTTGCACCAGATGGCACAATCATCTCATTCGGTCTTCGTGATGGCAAAATCATCTCATTCGGTCTTCGTTAGGAGGTTCGCAAGATGGACTGGAAGGCCATAAACTTGCACGGCGGAGCAAGCATTTCCAGGGTCGCCAATATTTACGAACTGCGGGACTTCCGCATCCCCAGCACAATATACAGAGTCAAGGTTCTGGAGCGTGGCTCGGGCGATTTCCTGGCGTTACCCAATGTGGTCGTGAAAAACAAATCCGGGGATCCCGAGTGGACCGCAGGACTTGGCCGGACGGAACTTGAAGCTCTTCAAGACATCATCGACCGGATGGATGAATCGTTAATGTCCGCGGAGCGACTGACTTCAGAAGACTTCGAGTGGAGTGACCCCCGTGACTTTTGAGTCAGAAACCGCTCTACCGATGAGCCCCTGAGGTATCCCCTCCTTTGAAGAGTCCCCTCGGAGAATGCACGGATGGATGAGCGAGCAAGCTCCGCGGGAAAATCGCAAATGAGGGGATACCTCATCTGGGCCCTCCTCGAAGGCACCACCGGCACTGAAGCTCGCCGTGCAATGGCGGCAGGTGCAGGGTTGGCTCGTAACCGACCGACGGGTGCAGGTGCACCTGCCGCTCCACATGCGCGGGCACATCCTCGATGAGGGTAACCGCCCGACGGCGGGCGGTTACGTTGGCTCGCTCTCGCAGAGGCTCCAAGCAGTGGGTGCGATTCCCGCCGCCCCATTCAGAAGCCCAGCAATCATCCCACCGGCTCGCTGGGCTTCTCCTTGGCCTCGTGGCTTCATTGGCGCGAAGGGAGGATCCCTCCACGAACGCCCGCCGAGCAGGCGCCCACACGATTCGTCAGGGGCGCGGCGTGCGCTTCAGTGCTACTCCATGCCGCCATGTCCGGCGACTCCCCCGTCCCAGCCCCCGGCGGCCTCCCCACCCTGCGCTTCCCTCCCGAGCTCCCCATCTCGAGCCGGGTGGAGGACATCACCGCGGCCATCACCGCCCATCAGGTGGTCATCGTCGCGGGGGCCACCGGCTCGGGGAAGACGACGCAGCTGCCGAAGCTCCTGCTCGCCATGGGGCGCGGCCGCCCTCGCCAGATTGGCGTCACCCAGCCCCGGCGCATCGCCGCGACGAGCGTGGCGGCGCGCGTAGCTCGCGAGCTCGGCACGGAGCTGGGCACGGACGTCGGCTACCAGATTCGCTTCGAGGACCGCTCGTCCAAGCGGACGGCCGTGAAGTTCATGACCGACGGCGTCCTGCTCGCACAGATCCACAGCGACCCGCTCCTGAGCCGCTATGACACGATCGTGCTCGACGAGGCCCACGAGCGCAGCCTCACCATCGACTTCCTGCTCGGGTGGCTCAAGCGCATCCTCCCCAGGCGCCCCGACCTCAAGGTGGTGGTGAGCTCGGCCACCATCGAGACCGAGCGCTTCTCGCAGTTCTTCGGGGGCGCTCCCGTCATCCAGGTGGAGGGCCGAACCTTTCCGGTGGACGTGCTCTACGAGCCGCCCCCCGAGGACGCCGAGCTCGCCGACGCCGTCGCCGATTCGGTGGCGAATGTGCTCTCGCTCGACCCGGACGGGGACGTCCTCGTGTTCCTCCCCGGGGAGCGGGAGATCCGCGAGGCCGAGAATGCCCTGAACGCGCGCGAGCTTCGCGGCACGGTGGTGCAACCCCTGTATGCGCGCCTGTCGGCCTCCGAGCAGTCGCGCGTCTTCGCCACCATCCCCCAGCGCCGCGTCATCCTCGCCACCAACGTCGCGGAGACGTCGGTCACCATCCCGGGGATCGTGTACGTCGTGGACACGGGGGTGGCGCGCCTGTCGCGCTACGACCCACGCTCGGGCACCACGCGACTGCACATCGAGCCGGTCTCCCAGGCCAGCGCCGACCAGCGCAAGGGGCGCTGCGGCCGCGTGCGCGAGGGCATCTGCGTGCGCCTCTACGACGAGGTGAGCTTCACCACGCGGCCCGCCTTCACCGACCCGGAGATCAAGCGCACCGGGCTCGCGGGGGTCATCCTGCGGATGAAGTCCCTCGGCCTCGGCGACGTCGAGGACTTCCCCTTCCTCGACCCGCCCCAGCCGAAGGCCATCGCCGAGGGCTGGCGGGTTCTCGAGGAGCTCGGGGCCATCGAAGGCAAGGAGCGCACCTTGACGCCGCTCGGCCACCAGCTCGCGCGCTTCCCGGTGGACCCGCGCATCGCGCGGATGATCCTCGCCGGCGCCGAGTACGGGTGCCTGGACGAGGTGCTCATCGTCGCCGCGGCGCTCAACCTCCAGGACCCGCGCGAGCGGCCACGGGAGCTCGCGCAGAAGGCGGACGCGTCGCACTCGCGCTTCCGTGACGAGCACTCGGACTTCACCGGCCTCCTCAAGCTCTGGGCGTTCGTGCGCGAGGCCGAGGTCCGGGGGACATCCCATCTGCGGCGCGTGTGCCGGGACAACTTCCTGTCCTTCCTGCGGGTGCGCGAGTGGCGGGACGTCCAGCGCCAGCTCGAGGAGACCGTCCGCGAGCTGCGCCTGCCGCGCAAGGGCCGGGGCGCCCCGGCACGCGGGGACGTCCTGCACCAGGCGCTGCTCACCGGGCTCCTGTCCCGCATCGGCCAGTGGAATCCGGAGCAGCGCCACTACACGGGCGCGAAGCAGACGCGCTTCACGGTCCATCCCTCCTCGGCGCTCGCGAAGAAGCCCCCAGCCTGGGCGATGGCGTTCGAGCTCGTGGAGACGTCCCAGCTGTTCGCGCGCACCGTGGCGAAGCTCGACCCGGAGTGGCTCGCGGCGGCGGCTCCGCACCTGCTCAAGCGCAGCTACTCCGAACCGCACTGGTCGGAGAAGTCCGCGCGTGCCGTCGTGAAGGAGAGCGCGACCCTCTTCGGGCTCCAGGTCTTCAAGGAGCGCCCCGTGGCCCTGGCCCACATGGATCCCGACCGGGCACGGCTGATGTTCCTCGAACATGCCCTGGTGCGCGGCGAGTACCGCACCCGGGGAGCGTTCCAGGAGAAGAACCGCCAGGTGCTCGAGCGCGTGGCGCGCCTGCGGGACAAGGCCCGGCGCAGCGAGCTGCTCGACAGCGAGGCGCTGCTGACGTTCTTCGAACAGCGCGTCCCGGCGAACGTGACGGACGGAGCGGGCTTCGAGGCCTGGCGCCGCAAGGCCGAGGCGGCCGACCCCGACGTGCTCGTCCTCACGATGGAGGATGCCCTCTCGCATGACCCGGGCCTGTCCCCGGCGCACTACCCGGATGCCATCACCCTGCACGGCGCGTCCGTGCCGGTGACGTACACCTTCGACCCCTCCGCCGAGGACGACGGCATCACCGTGAGCGTGCCGCTGCTGCTGCTCGCCCAACTGGTCCCGGGTGAGCTCGACTGGACCATCCCCGGGTGGCAGCGGGAGAAGCTCACCACCCTGCTCGAACAGCTCCCCCGCGCCCAGCGCAAGCAGTTGGGGCCGGTGCCGGAGCTGGTCGACCGTCTCGAAAAGGAGCTGGTGCCCTTCCGCGGGCCGCTGATTCCGGCGCTCGCGCGCGCGGTGTCCCGGCTGTGCGGCGTGGACGTGCCCGAGGAGTCCTTCCGGGCGGATGCCGTGCCGCAGTACCTGCGCGTCACGCTCCGGGTGCTCGACGAGCGGGGAAAGGAGCTCGCGAAGAGCCGCGACGCCGACGCGCTGCTCGATCAGCACGGGGGACGTGCACGAACAGCGCTGCGTAGCGCGGCACCGACTTCGGACTGGGAGCGCAAGGGGCTGACCGCCTGGACCTTCGGCGAGCTTCCCCCCTTTGTTACCCGGCGGGTCGGCGGACTCGAGGTCCGCAGCTATCCCGCGCTCGTCGACCGGGGCGCGGCCGTGGACCTGGTGCTGCTCGAGACAGCCGCCGCCGCCGACGCGGCCACGCGCACGGGGATCCGCCGGCTCCTGATGCTCGCCGCGCGCGGACACGTGGCCGTCAGCGCCGCGCGCATGCCGCTGCCCTTCCCGTCCCTGGACGGCGCGCCGCCCGCGCGGGGCCAGGCCGACGCCTTCCGGGCGCTCGTCCTCGCGCGCAGCGTCGACGATGCGTTCAAGCTCGCACCAGGTGCGCCGCTGCCCCGCACGAAGGCGGCCTTCGAGGCGCTGGTCCAGGACGGCTCACAGCGCATCGAGCAGACGGCCCGGGACTGGGCGAACGTCGTCGTTGCCACCTCCGCGGAGCTCGCTGAGACGCTCGCCGCACTCAAGGCAGCATCCAAGGGGCCGAGCGGCGCGGCGGCCGTGCGGGACATCCGCTCGCAGCTCGGGCACCTGTTTCCGGCGAAGATCATCGAGTGGGTCCCCTTCACGCGCCTGCTGAACTACCCGCGCTATCTCCGCGCGGCCCAGGCACGGCTGGCGCGTGCGGTGGCGAACCCCGGCAAGGACGCAGGGAAGGCCGCGCCGTTCACTCCCCTGTGGGAGACCTTCCTCGCCAGGCGCGCCACCGTGCGTGACCAGGAGGCGGCGCAAGAGCTGCGATGGGCCTTCGAGGAGCTCCGCGTGGCCATCTTCGCTCCAGAGGTGACGACGCCCGTGTCGGTGACGGTGGCGAAGGTCGGCGCAGCCCTCTCGGCGCTGCGCTAGCTGCGAGTGGCTGGGCGTCATCGAGGTGCTGCCGCCCGACTACCCACCGCCGGCCACGGGCGCTGCCGGACGCTCCTCCGGACCTGAGCGCGGTCTCCATCCTGGCCCAAGGCCCAGGCGAAAGGATGCCTTGTCGGGCGCGGGCGTCCTGGTGACGCACATCACGCCTCCCACCCGCGTGGAGCCGCACCGGCTCACCCCCTTCGCGGAAGTGCGGGGGCGACAGGTGCTGTCCCCGGCGACATCATGAGGAAGCTCAGGCGATTGGACTCATAGATGTCGAGGCACAGGGATGCCTTTCAAACGTCGAGGATCAAGTCTGTCTCCATGTCAGCAACAGCGCGTCCTGCCTGTGATTTCCTATCGCCTTGTCCGCGGGCTCAAGTCTCGCCTTCGGGCACACGTTGACGACCCAGCAAGCCATTCAGATCAATGGGTTTTCGCTTGCCCATGTTCCTCAAGGAGCCGCAGGGCAGGAGATTCGCTGGATCGCTGAAAGCGGTTCGACGTCCTCTCGGGACGCGGCAGGTTGAGCCGGAGAACGCCGAGCACACACGGTGCTGTCGTGCGCTGCTAGACTCCGAGCACGTAGCGCTGAAGCCCTCACTTCTGCTGCGAGAATATCGCCATGCGCTTCCGCGCTTGCATCACGCTCCTACTCTTCCTTTCGGCATGCGCCGCGTCGACACCGTCGCCCGGTACAGGCAGAGCGCGGAGCCGGAGACTCACCAACCTTGAACGGGCTGCGCAACTGCCTTGGATTGACGAAGGGCGGTGCGTGGTCCGCGAGGCGTCTCAGCCTTGGCCGGTTCTGGTGGAGAGGTGCTATCGAGCCCTTGACCATGACCGCATCGAGTTCCACGACACCACGGGAAGATGCGCGGTCGCCTCCGCTGACGCCGCTGCCGTGGGAATCGGATTCTGCGTGCTGGCGGCTCCGGAGATTGCCGTGGGAGCCGTGATCGTGCTCGGCGTGGTGGTGGTCGGCGTCGCCATCAAAGAAGCGATGGATGCATACGAACTCCGCCACGCCTACCCCGAGGAAGCAGGGACCTCACGAGGAACGAAGGTGGCCTCCCAGGAAGCTGAAGTGCAACGCCCACCCAAGCTGAAGCCCGAGCCGGCGGGGCGGGATTGGTTTCCCCCCGTGCCGCCCGAGTCACCGGAGCACGAACGCCGGTCCGAGTGCAGGCCCGTCCCGGTGCGACACCTGGGCGGCAATGCTCCACACAACGAATGCGCCGACAAGATTCCCAACAACAGCTTCCCTGGCTGGGATGTGCTCGTCAATGGGAAGAACTTCGACGGACTGGCGCTCACCACTCGCACGCTTTGGGAT
>JAFADT010000008.1 GCA_023424585.1 Pseudomonadota bacterium | reverse complement strand
TCATCCACGGCGTGCCGCCCGCCAGCCGCTGCAGCGCCTCCGACAGGCTGCGCGGCGGCTGGAGGATGATGCCCTCCTGCCACAGCCACGCCAGGTGCAGCGCCGCGCTGCGGCCGTCCACCTTGCCCTCGCGGATGACGCTCTCCGCGGCCGCGAGCAGCAGCTGCGTGTCGTCGCTGAACTGGCCCTTGGCGAACTTGCCGCGCGGCCGGGGCGCGAAGTCCTCCGCCAGGCCGGGCAGCCGCGCCAGGCTCGCCGGGGGGATGCCCCTCAGCGGAAAGCCGAGCGCATCCCCGATGGCGAGCCCCAGGAATGCCGCGTGAAAACGGTCCTGGCGGTCTGCGGGAGTCAGCGGCATCGGAGGGGCGGAGATTACCCGAGCCTCAGCCAAGGACGAGCACCGAGATGAACGCTGCGTGGGCGCGCGACGCGATGGCGGATCGAACATGGGGCCTTGACCGGAACGAGGCGGGTGCGGTGGAGCGCTGGACAAGAAAGGTCCCGCTGGATTGCACCACGCGCGTCGCCACTGTCCGCCTCCTCCGCCGTCACCACGGCGCAACCGGGGGCGCGGTAGCTATCGCATCCCGCCGCGTTTCAGCAAGCAGGCGAGCCCGTGGAAACGCGCGAACGCGCGCCCGTGTCCAACTTCGAATGCTGCACATGGACCGAAAGGGAAGCACGGGTGGCCGCGCGTGGGTGCGCAAGGCGCCGTGCACGTGCGCCGCACACGGGCTCAGGTGTTCACCTTGACGCGCGCGACTTCTCTTCGTCCACGCGGATCACCCGCCATCGCGGCCCAGGTTGACCACCGCCATCAGCCGCGCCACCACCGCCTCCGCGCCCTGGTACAGCCGCGCGCCGTCCCACAGCGCGGGGGACGTGTGGCCGCCGCGCTCGCGCCAGTCCTTCTCCACCTCTTCGTAGGTGAGGTTGCGGAAGCGCACGCGGTCCTCCAGCGCGTGGTCCGTGACGAAGCGGCGCGCGGCGGCGGACGGGGGATCCGCGATGCGGTGGAACAGCTCCAGGACGGGCGAGTCGGGCGTGCGCATGACTGCGCCGCATCATGCGCCGGGAGGCGCCGGAAGCGGGAGCCCGCGGGCTTCCGTGGGCCCGGGAACGCGAAGAGGGTGGAGCGCCGGCCCCGTGCCTCGGGGCTTCAGGGCTCCACCCTCCCGGGTGCCGCGAGCGCGCCCTGGGAAGGGCGCGCGGGGGACGTCAGCGCGCCTCGGCGGCGCTGATGCGCGCGGCCTCGCGGCGCACCGCGGCCTGCTCCAGCGCGTAGCGCGCGTCCGCGCTGTTGAGGTCCTTGAGGCGCGCCTGGGCCTCCTCCATGCGGCGGCGGGCGGTGGCCACGTCGATGCCGGTGACGTGCTCGGCGGCGTCCGCCAGCACCAGCACCTTGTCGTTGCTCACCTCCACGAAGCCGCCGGCCACGAAGTAGCGGTCCTGACGGCCCGCCTCGGTGAGGGTCAGCGTGCCCGGCTCCACCAGCGACAGGAACGGCGTGTGGCCGGGACGCACGCCGAACAGGCCCTCGCCGCCCGGCACGATGGCCTCGTCGGCCTGCACGGACAGGATGCGCTTCTCGGGGGTGACGATCTCGACAGTCAGCTTGGCCATGAAGGTCCTCGTGCTACCGCACTACCGCATCAGAAAGTCAGCCGCTGGGTCTGCGCGCCCACCGGCTCGAACTCCAACACCCCGGCGTCCGTCAGGCGGGGGCCCTTGCCCGGAATGCCCAGGGTGCCCTCCAGCCACTTGAGGTGGTGGGCCAGCTGCCGCACCTCCGACAGCTGCTTCGTCGTCATCAACTCCGTCAGCCGCCGCTCCTGGAGCTTCTGCCCGGTGCGGTCGAACTGGGCCGCCACCATCACCCGCGCCCACGCCAGGCTCTGGCCCTTCGCCTTCTTCTTGCCCTTGACGAGGAGCGGCTTGCCCTTCTCCACCAGCGGGTAGAGCACCCAGACCTTCTCCCCGTCGTTGGACGCGAAGTAGAGGTCGTCCACCGTCCCCACGCACACGTCCGCCGACCAGAGGGGCCCGTTCTCCTTGAGCACCTCCAGCCGGCACTTCCCCACGCCCACGTCCACCGTGCGGACGCTGTAGAGGCCGTTCGCGCTCACCCGTGCCCGGCTGCTGCGCTCCTCCGCCAAGGCGGAGGGCGCGGCACCACAGAGCAGCAAGGCGAGCGCGGCGGTCAGGCGCATGGGTCGCTCCGGGAGGCGGGCCTTACGCCGCCGCCATCTTGCGGGCCTTCTCCTGGGCCTCCTCGATGGAGCCGACCATGTAGAAGGCGGACTCCGGGAGGTCGTCGTGCTTGCCGTCCGCGATCTCCTTGAAGCTGCGGATGGTGTCCTGGAGCTTCACGTAGCGGCCGTCCAGGCCCGTGAAGACCTTGGCCACGAAGAACGGCTGGGACAGGAAGCGCTGGATCTTGCGGGCGCGCGCCACGGACAGCTTGTCGTCTTCCGACAGCTCGTCCATGCCGAGGATGGCGATGATGTCCTGGAGCTCCTTGTAGCGCTGCAGGATGCCCTGGACGCGGCGGGCCACGGCGTAGTGCTCGGCGCCCAGCACGTCCGCGGACAGGATGCGGCTGGTGGAGTCCAGCGGGTCCACGGCGGGGAAGATGGCGAGCTCCGCGATGGAGCGGTTGAGCACCGTGGTCGCGTCCAGGTGGGCGAACGCGGTGGCCGGCGCCGGGTCCGTCAGGTCGTCCGCGGGCACGTAGATGGCCTGCACGGAGGTGATGGAGCCCTTGGTGGTGGAGGTGATGCGCTCCTGCAGGCCGCCCATCTCCGTGGCGAGCGTGGGCTGGTAACCCACCGCGCTGGGGATGCGGCCCAGGAGGGCGGACACTTCCGAGCCGGCCTGGGTGAAGCGGAAGATGTTGTCCACAAAGAGGAGCACGTCACGGCCCTCCACGTCGCGGAAGTACTCCGCCATGGTCAGCGCGGAGAGGGCCACGCGGGCGCGGGCGCCGGGCGGCTCGTTCATCTGGCCGTACACGAGGACCGCCTGGCTCTTCTCCAGGTTGTCGGTCTGGATGACCTTGGTCTCCTGCATCTCGTGGTACAGGTCGTTGCCCTCGCGGGTGCGCTCACCCACGCCGGCGAACACGGAGAAGCCGCCGCGCTCCACGGCCACGTTGCGGATGAGCTCCTGCAGGAGCACCGTCTTGCCCACGCCGGCGCCGCCGAACAGGCCGATCTTGCCGCCGCGGGTGTAGGGGGCGAGCAGGTCGATGACCTTGATGCCGGTCTCGAACATCTGCACGCGCACGTCCTGCTCCGTGAACGGCGGGGGCGCGCGGTGGATGGGCCAGTACTCGGTGGCGTTCACCGGGCCCATCTCGTCCACCGGCTCGCCGGTGACGTTCATGATGCGGCCCAGGGTGGCCTTGCCCACCGGCACCTGGATGGGGGCGCCCGTGTTGCTCACCGGCATGCCGCGGCCCAGGCCCTCCGTGGAGTCCATGGCGATGCAGCGCACGGTGTTCTCACCCAGGTGCTGCGCGACCTCGATGGTGAGGTTGTCCTTCTCCGCGCCCAGGTTGGGGTTGGTCACCTTGAGGGCCGCGTACACCTCCGGGAGCCCGCCGGGCGGGAACTCCACGTCGACCACGGGGCCGAGAACCTGCGTGATCTTGCCAGTCGTCGGGACTTGAGCGCTCATGGGACTCCTCTGCCTTGTCTCGTGTGGCGAGCGGCCGGGGCGCCGCCGCCCGTCAGAAAATCGAACCCCGAAGAGGGGTGTGGGCGGGCCCCCTTTACCGGGGGGCGCCCGGCAGGGTCAAGCCTCCCGGGTCCGCGCACGTAAGTCCCGCTTAGCGGAGCGGTGTCCCCGGCGCCAGTCCCCTGGCGCGCCGCCCGCCTCCGCCTGCCCGGAGAGGGGGCCTGGAACGACGAAGGGCCCGTGCCCCGGGCGCTCGTGGGAGCGCGAGGCAACGGGCCCTTTGCGGCTGGAGCCGGGGAGCCGGCCGGACGGGAGGCGGATTACTTGAGGGCCTCGGCGCCGGAGACGATCTCCATCAGCTCCTTGGTGATGACCGCCTGGCGGGTGCGGTTGTAGATCAGCGTGTAGCTGGAGATCATGTCCGTGGCGTTGTTGGTGGCGTTCTCCATGGCGCTCATGCGCGCGCCCTGCTCGCTGGCCACGCTCTCCAGCAGCGCCCGGTACAGCTTGATGTTCACCGCCTGGGGCACCAGCCGGTCCAGCACGGCCTGGCGGGACGGCTCGTACTTGAAGTCCACCAGGGCCGGGGCCGCCGCGACGGTCTCCGCGGCGGGCGGGGGGGTGGCCGCGGCGGCGGCCGGCTGCAGCGGCAGGAGCTGCGAGACGACCACGTTCTGGCTGATGGCGGAGACGAACTCGTTGTAGATGACGTAGACCGCGTCGACCTCGTCATTGAGGAAGGCGGCGGCCATCTCTTCCGCGACGTTGGCGGCGGAGCGGTAGTTGAGCGTCGCGTACAGGCCGGCGAAGTCCTTGCGGATGGACTGGCCGCGGTTGCGGAAGAAGTCGTTGCCCTTGCGGCCCACCGTGGAGATCCGCACCTGGAGATTGCTGTTCTCGTACAGGAAGCGGTTGGCGCGGCGGATGACGTTGGAGTTGAAGCCACCGGCGAGGCCGCGGTCGGACGTGAGGAGCAGCAGCTCCACGCGGCGGATGGGGCGGGTGGTCAGGAGCGGGTGCGCCAGCTCCTGGTCGGCGGAGCGCACGGCCAGTTCGGAGATGATCTGCTCCAGCGTCTGCGCGTACGGGCGGGCGGCGAGGATGGCGTCCTGCGCCTTCCGCAGCTTCGCGGCGGAGACCATCTTCATGGCCTTGGTGATCTGCCGCGTGTTCTTCACCGAGCGGATGCGCTTGCGGATATCGCGAAGGGACGCCATGGACCGGGAACTCCTCTGGGACGACGTGCGGCGCGCGCCCCGCGACGGCCCGGGCTGGCCATGTAGGGACGGCGGGCCCCCTATATAGGCGGGGCGGGGGCCGGTCAACGGCGGGGTGCCCGGAGGGGGCCT
>JAFADT010000839.1 GCA_023424585.1 Pseudomonadota bacterium | reverse complement strand
CCTGCTCGGTGAGCCCGGAGGCGCGCACCACGTCCAGCACGGCGGGCAGGTCCGGGTGGAGGAAGGGCTCGCCGCCGGTGAGCTTGAAGACGTTGGGCTTGAGCACGCGCGACAGCCGGCGCAGGTCCTCGGCGAGCGCCTGGGGGGACACGGCCCACGCGGGCAGGTGCGGCGACAGGGGACAGCACTGCGCGCAGCGCAGGTTGCAGTGCGTGGTGACGTGCGTCTCCAGGGACCAGGTGAGGACGCGGCTGTCGTGAAGCTCGTAGCGCACGGCGCGGAGTCTACCCCTGATCTTCCACGCAGGTTCGAAGCAGCGTGTCCTCAGCTCGCGGTCAGGACGAGCTGCTCCATCGCACGGGTCATGGCCACGTAGAGCAGGCGAGCTTCCTCCCTGGCATCGGGCCGCTCGGGTGCCGGTCGCTTGAGGCGTGGAATGGCGACGACGGGGAACTCCAGCCCCTTGCTGGAGTGGAACGTCAGGACCTTCACGCTGGCTTCGGAGGACTTGAAGGCGGATTGGCCAGCGCCTTTGCCCACCCATTGCAGCGGAATACCCAGGTGGGTCAGCTGCCGGACGGCGCGCTGGCCGATGTCCGCGCTCCGATAGAGCAGCGCCATCTCATTCCAGGCGTGGCCTTCCGCGTGGAGCTGCTGGAAGCGCCCCGCGATGTAGCGCAGCTCCTCATGCAGGTTCGGCAGCTCGACGATCGTCGGCACAGGTCCACGGCGTCCCGCGGATTGGGGTTGGACGAGCGGAACGCCATCTTCGTCCGCGTCGCTGGGCGTCAGGACCTCTCGCGCGAAGTCGGCGGCGAACCGGAGGATGTCCGCGGTGTTGCGGTAGTTCAGCCGCAGGATGGTGGTACGGCCCTGGGCCTGGATGCCCACGCTCCGAAAGCTGAACCGCCGATGCGGGTAGATGGACTGGGCGTCGTCGTAGAGCAGCAGGAGCGAGTTCGTCCCCGGGTCCACCATCTGCGAGATGAGCTTGAACCACTCCGGCTGGAAGTCATGGCCCTCGTCGATGAGCACCGCCCCGTATTGCGCCCGGGGGATGAGGCCGCGATCCACGGCGGCGATGACGCGTTGAACGAGCTGCTCGGCGAACTCACCGGACGACAGCCCCGGCGGCGGGAGCCCCGCATGGAAATGGCGGAGTTGAGCGTGGCACCAGGCATGGAATGTCTGGATGACCACCTGCCCTGACAGTCCCTGGGCTCGCAGCATCTGCTCCAGCCAGCCATAGAGCGGCTTCCCGAAGCAGAGGACCAGGATGGGGCGATGAAGCGTCCGGGCCAGTTGCAGGCAGCGATAGCCCAGAATCATCGTCTTGCCGGAGCCCGCCACCCCGTGGATGACGCGATGTCCCTCCCCCAGGCTGCGAGCCAGCTGCTCCTGTTGGAGGTCCATGATGCGGATGAGGTCCGGAACCGAAAGCTCCAGCTCCGCCTGGACTGGCGCGGAGCGGGCGAGCGGGCCCGTGCCAATCCGCAGCTCGGGGAAGACGTGCCAGCGGATCCGGTCCAACTGAGGCAATGAGAGGGGTTGCGTGGGCGACCACGGGAACATGTCCCAGAGCCGCTGCTGGAAGCCCTCAGGGTCGGCGTCCTCCGCCATCTCATCCCGGCAGATGACATGAGCGGGGGGCAGCACCTTCCCCAGCTGTCCGTCGTCGAACTGCTTCCGGGTGATGTTCGAGAGCACGACCCCGTAGCTCCAGGGCAGGAGCAGTCGCCCCCGATGCGGGCCTTCGGCCCCCACGAGCAGCGGGTCGCGCTGGAGCAGCGTCGCGATCTCCTGGGCATAGAGGCGGGCCTGCTCGAAGGGGTTGGCCACCTCCTTGAGGCCCGCCTGCGTCATCAGGACCGCGCGCGTCTTGTCGATGCTCCGGAGGGTGTCGCGCTTCCAGTCCTTCACCTCGAGGACGAGCAGCCCCCGGCGGGGGTGCAGGATGATGAAGTCCGGGTGGTGCCCCGTCCCCCCGATGGGGACGTCGTACCAGAGCAGGTAGTCGTCCTCGAGCTTCTCCTCCAACCGGCGGGCAAACCGCTTCTCCCCGGCCTGCATCCGCGAGAGGCATTGGTTGAGGGAGGGAATCAGCGTCGCCATGAGTCAGCCTACCGTCCTGTCCCTATCAATGTGTAGACGTCTCCAGGGCGCAGGGTCGAACCTCCCTGCCCGTTTCTCACCGGCCCTGATGACCGCGATCCGCTGAACGTTCACGGGGCTTCACAGAACGCCAGCACCTGGGCGAATGGGTACTCGGCCAGGACGCCGAAGAGCTTGTGCCCACCGAGCTTCGCCTTGGAGAGCGCGGGGCTGCTCAGGCCACAGAGGAAGCGGGCCGCCTGCCGGGGATGCCCCAGCGCCTCCGGGTGCTTCGCCACGAGCGACCGGAACGTGGCCACGTCCAGTTGCGCCCGCAGCTCCGGCCGGGGGCGCGGCGGTGGCAGCACGCGCGCCACGCCCGTGCGGCACCAGGTGCAGTGACCGCAGGGGGCTTCGCGCCGCTCGCCGAAGTGGGCCACCAGCGCGTTGCTCTGGCAGCCGTCGTGCATGACGAGCCGGAGGACGTCGCGCACCCGTGACACCTCCTGGGCCTCGCGCTTCTGGAAGCGCTCCTGCAGCAGCGCCACGAGCGCCTCCGCGTCCTCGCGCTCGCGCAGCCGCGTGTAGCGCTGGCGCGGCTCGGCCACCTGCACCTCCGCGTAGCCCTGCTCCTGGAAGTAGTCGAGCGCCTTCACCACCCGGTCTCGCGGCTGGCCCAGCGCCTGCGCGACCTCGGAGGGCTCGAACGTGTACCAGGTGCGCCCCTTCTTCGCGTGCGCGAACAGGTCCTTCACGAAGCGGGCGCGCTCGCCCTGGAACCGCCCCGCGAGCGCCTCCACCGAGTCCGCCAGCCGCACCTTGTAGCCCGCGTAGTACGGCGTGCCCTGGCGCAGCACGCCCTCCAGCTCCAGGTAGGTCAGCGCCGTGCGCAACACCAGGGGCCGCAGGTCGTGGCGGTTTCCCAGCGCGTACAGGTCCAGGTGCAGCTCGGGCCCCGAGGACAGCAGCTCCTTCACCAGCGCCGTCAGCGCCTCTGGCAGCGGCGTGTCCCCGAGCGCGAAGTTCTCCAGCGTGGGCACGTCGTCCGGGCACGCGAGCAGCTCCACGACGGACGGCGCTCCGTCGCGGCCCGCGCGGCCGATCTCCTGGCTGTAGCTCTCCAGGCCCTTGGGCAGGTTGTAGTGATACACGGCGCGCACGTCCGCCTTGTCGATGCCCATCCCGAACGCGATGGTCGCCACGACGATGCCCTTCGCGGAGCGGGTCCATGCCTCCTGCACCCGCTCGCGCTCCTCGGCTTCGAGCCCCGCGTGGTAGGCGCTCGCGGACAAGCCCTCCGCGCGCAGCAGCTCCGCCACGCGCTCCGCCGTCTTCTGCAACGTGACGTAGACGATGGTGGGGCCGGGCGGCCGCGCCTTGAGCCGCTCCACCAGCAGGGCGTCCCGCGCCTCCGGGCCCGTGGGCGTGGTCTCCAGCGTGAGGTTGTTCCGGTAGAAGCCGGTGACGACCGCGTGCGACTCCGGGATGCCGAAGCCCTCGCAGATGTCGTGCACCACCTGCGGCGTGGCCGTGGCGGTGAGCGCCAGGATGCGCTCCGCCCGGAGCGTGCGCGCCGCCTGCGCGAGCTTGAGGTAGTCCGGCCGGAAGTTGTGGCCCCACTCGGAGACACAGTGTGCTTCGTCCACCGCGAAGAGCGAGATGGGCAGCTCGCGCAGGAGCCCCATGAAGCGCTCGTTGTTGAAGCGCTCCGGAGCCACGTACAGGAGCTTCAGCGTCCCGTCGCGCAGGGCCTGCGTCACCTCGCGGGCCTCCTCCAGCGACAGGGAGGAATCCAGCCGCGCGGCGCGGATGCCCCGCCGCGCCAGCGCGTCGATCTGATCCTTCATCAACGCGATGAGCGGTGACACCACCACCGTGAGCCCTTCGAGGAGCAGCGCGGGGAGCTGGTAGCACAGCGACTTGCCCCCGCCCGTGGGGAACACCGCGAGCGCGGAGCCGTGGGGCTGGAGCAGCGCCGTGAGCACCTCGCGCTGTCCGGGCCGGAAGGACTCCAGTCCGAAGCGCTCCCGCAGCACGACCTCCACTGCCTCCTCCCGCATGTCCCGCCCTCCCCTGCTCGTGTGAAGCGAAGCGCCTTCCGGGAGGATATTCCACCCGCCGCCGTCACGGGCCGTCACCGTCACCCCGCTTCCCCCTGATACGGCGGGCCAAGGCCCCTATGATGCGGCCCGCATGCCGACCCGCGATCCCAAGGTGTCGCCTTCTGGAAGGGCTCCCGCGCGCGGCCTGTCTCCTCGGGCGGTGAGCGACCTGCTGCTCCATGCCCGTGCGTCCAACGCGGGGCTGCGCATCGACGTGGCGCTCCCCCGTGTCGTCCGGGAGGTGGAGGCACGGGACGAGGAAGGGCTCGCGGCGCGGCTCCTGGCGGCCTGGTCCGACACCGTGCGGGCGCATGTGGAGGCAGGCGCGCACGAGGTGAGCCTGAGCGGCGGCGTGGACAGCGCGGCCCTGTGCGCGATGGCCGCGCGGCACGCCCCCGGGAAGGTGCGCGCGTGGACGATGGACGTGCACTTCGCGGACGCGGTGGAGCGGAGCAACGCGCGGCGGATGGCGAAGGTGACGGGCGCGGAGCTGGTGGACGTGCTCATCCCGGACGCCGTGCTCCCGGACCTGTTCGAGCACGCGGTCCTCGCCAACCAGACCGTCATCCTCAACGCCCGGGCCGTGGCCAGCGCTGTGTTCTATCTGGAGGCCCGGCGGCAGGGCGCGGGCCCCGTCCTCCTGAGCGGCGCGGGGGCGGATGAAGTGCTGCGAGGCACCCCCGGCGCCATTCCTTCCGCGAAGGCCCGCGTGGACGAGGACCGGGCCCTGGCCGCGCAGGTCCTGGCGGCTGTGGATAACCCGTGGACGCCGCTCCAGGCCGGCTCGCGCGATCATGCGCCCCTCCCCCGCGAGGCACCGGAGGCTGTGGACAAGTCAGACAGCCCTCGGGACGAGGCCCCGAGGCGCGATCAGGAATCAAAGCCATCCACGCCTCCCTCCACGGGAGCGCTGTCCCCGGAAGGCCGTGGTGCCGATCAAGCCAGGGACCCTCGCGGAGCCCCCCCGGCTGTGGACAACTTGAGGACTGTCTCCGAGGGCGAAGACAGCGATCACGCCCCGAGCGCCCCCCCTGTGGACAACCTGGGGACCGGGCTCGCCGCGCCGTGGGAGCTGCCCTCGGAGGATGCGCTCCCCACCGAGGAGCTGCGTTACGCCAGGTGGGTGCTGACGGAGCTCATCCTCCCGCCCGAGCTGCGAGGCGCCCGGGCCCAGGGGCTCGCGGTCCGCACGCCGTATCTGGATGAAGGCTTCGCGCGCGTGGCGCTGGCCCTGCCGGAGTCCGTGCTGCTGCGGGAGGGGTTCGGCAAGTGGCTGTTCCGGCACGCGGTGCGGTCGCTGGTGCCGGAGGAGGTCCGCCTCGCGCGCAAGACGCCCCGGTATGGGCACACCGCGCTCTCCAGTCCGGTGCGGGCGCGCTGGCTGGAGCTGTATCGCGCCTGGCTGTCTCCCGCGCGGCTGGAGCCCCTCCAGGTCATCGACTCGCGGGCGGTGCTGGGATTGCTGGAGCGCTACACCCGCCTGTCGCCAGACGACCCGAGGGCCG
>JAFADT010000833.1 GCA_023424585.1 Pseudomonadota bacterium | reverse complement strand
CCGGATCCGCCGGCCATGGATCCACCGCGCCCGCGTCCGTGCCGCCGTCGGCGTCCGTGCCCGCGTCGGTGTCGGTGCCCGCGTCCGTCCCGGCGTCCGCGCCGCCGTCGGTGTCCGTGCCGGCGTCCGCGCCCGCGTCCGTGTCACCGCCCGTCCCCGCATCCAGCTCCGGCCGCGGATTGATGTCGTCTGTATCGTCCACGGGGGACGAGGGCCCATCGGACCCGCCGCAGCCCCACGCCGACAGCACCATCGCCCCTACACACACGCCCAGCAGTCGTCGTTTCACCATGGTCTCCCTACGCGTACGCGCCACCCAAGCAAGCGGCGTACCCGCCTCGGAGCGCAGGCTGTCCGTGCGACATTCCCGGGGGAGAGGGCAATCTCCTTCCCAGCCAGGGCACCGGCCGACCCTGAAGGGGCAGTAAAAAAGCCGGGCCTGCTCCCCTGGTGGGGAGCGGGCCCGGTGTCCGGCCTTCGCGAGGAAGCTGTCCGGCGGTCCTACTTCTTGGGCTTGGGCGACGTGGCCTTCAGCTCCAGCGCGACGGAGTCATCGCCGTCCAACTGGAACTTCGCGCGCACCCTGGCGCCCTCGGGCAGCTCGCTCAGCGTCGCCGGCTTGTCGTCCAGGGTCACCTTCGTCCGCTCGCGCACGTCCAGCTTCACCTCCGGCAGCGTGTCCTTGCGCGCCAGGGTGATGTCGTCGTCGTCCTTGGCCTTCACGGTGCCTTCCAGGCTGAAGGCGTCCTTCTCCTTCCAGACGCCGGTCTGCGCCGCCTTGTCCTTGGACGTGTCCGCGCCCACGAGCGACTTCGCGGCGTCACCGATGGCGGGGCCCACCTGCTGGGCCTGGATGCCCGTGGACGGGCCGTTGTGCTGACGCGAGCTGGGCGCGCTCGGCGCCGGGTTCTCTGGCGTGCCGGAGGTCTCCTGCGCGAAGGCAGCCGTCCCAAGGCACATCACTGTGGCGACGATGAGCTTCTTCATGGTCCCGCTTCCTTTCGTGTATGGGATTCGTGTCTGGCTTCAAGGGTGGGGTGGCCGGGTCCTGGCGCCAACCTGCGCCCCGCGGTCATCCCGGCCCGCCGCAGGTGGAGCAGGCGGGCGCTCAGACCGGCAGGCACAGCTGCTTCACGGTGGTGAGCAGCGCGGACAGGTCCAGGGGCTTGCGCAGGTAGCCCGCCACGCCCATGCCATCCACCGTGCCGCGCACGTCCAGGTCCGCGCTGGCCACCACCACCGGGATGTCCGAGCACGCGCGCTCGTGGCGCAGCGCCTCGCGGAACGCGACGCCGTCCATGCGGGGCATCATCAGGTCCAGGAGGATGAGCTGGGGCCGGGGCTCCGACGAGCGCAGCCGCTCCAGCGCCTCCAGCCCATCCGCCGCCAGCTGCACGGCGTAGCCCTCCAGCTCCAGCGCGTCCTGGAGCGCATCCCGGATGTCCATGTCGTCGTCGACGACCAGCAACGTGTGATGGGCTTCCATCCCAATCCCCCTGCGAGCCGCGGAGCGCCCGCGCCGTCCCCCGAGCCGGAGCGGCGGGTCCCCGCCTTCGCCAGCACGAATCTGTGCCTGGGGACAGGAGAGTGGAAGCTCACATGTAGGCGTGCGCCTACCAGCGAGCACAGGCGCCATGGGCGCTCCCCAGGCAGGCTGCCTGGCGGGCGGGGAGCGGAGGGGTGGGCTGGCTACTCGCAGCGGTCGCAGAGGCCGCGCAGCTGGACCTCGACGGCGCGCTGTGACACGGCGCGGGGGACGCCCCGGGCGGTGGTGAGGCGCACGGACTCCTCGGGGAGGCAGGAGACGGTGCCGCAGTCGGTGCAGGTGAAGTGCGGGTGGTTGTTGGCGTGTTCGGTGGCGCCGGCGCGCTTGAGCTCGAAGCGCCAGACGTGGTCGCCCAGGTCGGCGCGCACGACGAGGCCGGCCTCGGTGAGGTCGGTGAGGTTGCGGTAGATGGTGACGCGGTCGTAGCCCTCGCCGCCCAGCTCCTCCACCAGGTCCGCGTGGCTCATGGGGGCGGTGGCGGTCTCCAGCTTGCGCAGCACGGCCACGCGGGGGGCGGTGCTGCGCAGCCCCGCGGCGCGAATCCGGTCCTGGAACCCGGTCAGCTTCTCCTGCGCCGTGACTTTCTTGGCACCCATGGGCGGTCGAATAACACACCGCCGCGCTCGCGTCCCCCCGCGCGCGTGTAAATGAAGTGTACCTGTAGCCCGGTTGTACCTGTGACGCGGCAGGCCAGCCGCTGGTTCCCTGGGCCCGTGGCCTTCCAACTTCCAACACTTCCGCAGGGTTGCCTTGACTCGGGAGCCTTCGTTACCAGACTGCGCCCTTTCCATACCTGGAGGCGGGCCGTTGGGGGCCCTCGCTCCAGGACGACCTGTCGCCCGCGCCCGCCTTCGGCCTCACTCCCCCGATGAAGCCCACCCTGCTGCTCGTCGAAGCCCCGGGCCCTCATCGGGAGCTCCTGTCCCTGGCGTTCCAGGGCCAGGGGTGGCGGGTGCTGGTGGCGGCGGGGGTGGAGCCGCTGGTCAGCGCGCTGCGCGAGTCCCCGCCGGTGCACCTGGTGCTGGCGGCGGCGGGGTTGCTCGGCTCGGCGGGGGCGCAGTTGGAGGCGCTGCGCGCGGCGCTGGCCGGGTCCGGCGCCTCCCTCTGGG
>JAFADT010000770.1 GCA_023424585.1 Pseudomonadota bacterium | reverse complement strand
TGGTGGAGCTGCGCAACCTGGGCCGCATCGTCCCCGCCGAGGGCCCGGTGCAGATCGACCGTCAGTCGCAGCGGCGGCAGATCACCATGCTGGCGAACCTGAAGGAGGGCTACGCGCTCTCCGACGCCATCTCCTACATGCAGAGCTACGCCTCCACGGAGCTGCCCAAGAGCGTCGTGGGCGAGCTGGAAGGCAACGCGAAGGAGCTGGGCAAGTCGGTGGCCGCGTTCGGCACCGCGCTGCTCCTGGGTATCATCCTCATCTACATGATCCTCGCGGCGCAGTTCGAGAGCCTCATCCACCCGTTCACGATCATGCTGTCCCTGCCCTTCGCCTTCATCGGGGCCATTGGCGGCCTGCTCATCACCGGCCAGTACATGTCCATGTTCGCCCTCATCGGGGTCATCATGCTCATGGGCCTGGTGGTGAAGAACGGCATCCTCCTGGTGGACTTCACGCTGCAGGTCCGTGAGAAGGGACGCACGGCGCACGAGGCGCTCCTGGAGGCCGCCCCGGTCCGCCTGCGCCCGATCCTCATGACGACCATCGCGATGATCGCCGGCATGATCCCGGTGGCGCTGGCGAAGGGCGACGGCGCGGAGACGCGCGCGCCCATGGCCATCACCATCATCGGCGGCCTCATCACCTCCACGTTCCTGACGCTGGGCGTGGTGCCGGTGGTGTACTCGCTGCTGGATCAGCTGGCCGCGCGCTTCAAGCGCAACAAGGGCAGCGACGCCGGCTTCGCGGGTGGCTCCGGCGCGGCGCATGGTCCCGTCAATCAGGACCGCGAGCGGGAGGCCGCCGCCGCGGCGGCCCGGGTGGAGACAGCCTGATGCGCCGCCCCACCTCCATCACGTCTCCCTCGGAGCTCGAAGAGCGCTCCGAGGGGAAGGACGAGGCCGCCGACGCGAAGGCCGCGATGGAGCGCCTGCTCCAGGAAGGGGACCAGTCCACGCCGGACTCGCGCCGCTTCATGGGGCTCATCCGGGAGCTGGCCCGCTTCCGCTCCCTGAGGGATCCGCTGGCCAGCCTCTGCGATGACATGCGGCTGACCCCGACGCAGGTGCACGCGCTGGGGTGGCTGGGCATGGACGGCCCCATCCAGGTCGGGGTGCTGGCCCAGCGCATCGGCATCACCAAGAAGACCATCACCGGCGTGGTGGACCGCCTGGAGGACATGGGCATGGTGGCGCGCGGTCGGGACGCGGAGGACCGCCGCGCCGTCACCGCGAAGCTCACCGAGCGGGGCTGTGAGGTCTACCACCTCATCCAGCTGATGACGGACGCCGGCATCCGCCGCCTGATGGGCCTGCTCCCCGAGGATGACCGCGAGGCGCTGTTCGGCATCATCGAGCGGATGATCGCCCGCATGAAGGCCAGCGCCCCGCCGCGCTGAAGAGGCACGGCAGGTGCGTGGAGGGGCGCGGGCTGCGACACTGCCCGCGCCCATGCTCCCTTCCTTCGTGGCCCTGCTCGGGCTTGGCCTGAGCGCCGCTCCCCCACCCTCTCCCGCTGCCCCTTCCGCGTCCGTGCTGCTCCACGCGCAGTGCCGCACGCACGGGGCGGACCCCGCCCATCCCTGGGCGCTCGCGCACGGCATGGACCTGGACGGGAAGTCCTTCCGCGCGAGGGATGGCCGCCCGGCAGCGGACGCCATCGTCGCGGGGTTCCTGCGCCGCGAGTCCCCCGACGCGGGCGGCACGGCCCGCTACTTCTTCGACGCCTTCACCCCGGACGGCACGCCCGTGGAGCCCCACCTGGCGCTCCAGGTGAAGACGTTCCTGCTCGCGGGCTACCCGCGCTCGCACGCCTTCCCCGCCGCGTGGGGAAAGGTGACGCTCCGGGAGCTGGTGGCGTCGCTCCAGCACGACTTCCGCCCCGGGCTCGCCACGTCACCGGATGGCGCGTGGGCGCTGGACGCGCTGTCGCACGTGCTGGAGCCCGGGGGCTCGTTCGTCAACGGCGCGGGGGAGACGGTGCGCATCGACGCGGTGATGGACGCGGCGCTCGCCACGCTGGAGTCCGCGAACGCGGAGCTGATGCAGGGCATGAGGGCGAGCCTGCCGCAGGTGCCCAAGAACAAGCAGGGCATCTACGCGCACCCGTGTGGCGGGCTCCACTTCTTCCAGGCCGTCGCCGGCTGGGCGCGCTTCCCCGCCGTGCGCAAGGCGTGGGGCGCGCGGCTGGACGCGCAGGTGGACGTGCTGGTGTACCGGCTGGGTTCGGAGTCGCGCCAGTACGAGGCCGCGCTCACCGCCGCGCCCGCGTTCCGCGTCCCGGTGCTGGTGCAGATGGTGAAGTTCTACGGCCACCTCCTGGAGGCGCTGGGGCGCTACCGCGACGAGGCGGGCTGGAAGCCCACGCCCGCGCAGGCCCGCGCGGTGGCGGAGGCGCAGGCCGCGCTGGAGCGCGCCACGCTCCGGCTGGAGGCCACGGGCGCGCTCCGCGACACGGAGGCGCTGTCCCGGAAGCAGCCCCAGCTCGCCCTGGACCTGGTGGGCGATGCGTGCCATGCGGCGCGCGGCTGGGAC